>NZ_JAVRBS010000012.1:156443-219820 GCF_034531155.1 Nostoc sp. ChiVER01
CCATTTGTTATTTTGGCGTGTCCTTAACACACCCTAACCGACTGCAACAGCAGCACTATCATTGATTAACTTGCCATCTTCCATGTAGACGATGCGATCGGCAATATCTAAAATGCGGTTGTCATGAGTAACTAAGAGAATAGTACAATCTTGTTCTTTAGCTAGGGTTTGCATCAGGTTGACCACATCTCGTCCCGATTTACTGTCAAGGGCAGCGGTAGGTTCATCTGCTAAGACGATTTTAGGACGACCGACTAACGCCCGAGCGATCGCAACTCTTTGTTTTTGTCCTCCAGATAAATCATCAGGATAATAATTCAGGCGATTTCCTAATCCTACTTCCTCTAACATTTGGGCTGATCGGCTTTTCATTTCTGCCGGGGAAATATTATTATGCACTTCCAAACCCATTCTGACGTTCTGGAGCGCTGTCAGGCTACCGTGCAGATTGTGCGCTTGGAAAATATAACCGTTACTGCGTCGCGCTTGAGTAAGTTGTCCTTTGTTAGCCCCACACAATTCTTGTTCCAATATTTGCAAACTGCCAGATTGGGCAGAACGCAAGCCGCCGACTAAAGTGAGAAGTGTAGTTTTCCCAGAACCAGAAGGCCCTGTCATAATAATAATTTCGCCCGCGTTAATATCCAGGTTGATATCAAAAAGAACTTGCTTACGGAGTTGACCATGACCAAAATAGTGGTCGAGATTTTTAACAGAGATTACTGGTTGACTACTCATAAATAGCTTAATTACTCGTTATGATTGTCATTAGTCCTTTGTCCTTTGCAAATGACTAATGACTAATGACAAATGACAAATTTAAAACATATCTGCGGGGTCGGCGGACTGTAATTTACGGGTAGCGATCGCACCAGAAATTATACACATAATCATAGTCAGCGTTAATACCGTCAAAGCCCGTGCTACGGTCATGTAAACTGGCAAATTGGTGGCATTACGAGTTAAATGATAAAGTCCTAAAGGTGCGATCGCTCCTGGGATAAAGCCCAAAATCGCCAAAATTATCGCCTCTTCAAACACCACACCTAATAAGTGGAGATTGTTATATCCCATTGCTTTAAAAGTGGCATATTCTTTCATGTGGGAATTCACATCTGTAGAAAGAACTTGATAGACGATAATCACGCCCACCAAAAACCCCATTGCTACACCCAGGCTGAAGATAAACCCGATCGCCGTATTTGTTTTCCAGTAATTTATTTCAAATTCGAGAAATTCTGCTTTGGTTAAAACTTTAACATCATTATCTAAATGAGATTCTAAAGCTATTTTAATCTGTTTTGGGTCATAGCCTGGTTGCAGTTGCACTAAACCTAGACTGACACTGCTTGCTTCTTGTCTGGGAAATAGTCGCAAAAAGTTCTGGTCGCTGGTGATCAAAGTACCATCGGCTATGAAGGAAGCCCCAACTGAAAATAAGCCGCTAACAGTAATTGTCCGCCGTTCTATTTCGGTTGTGACAGTTTTACCTTGTTCAATTTTGGCGATCGCGTCATTGTAATCTCCTCTAGAGGCGCGATCAAACAAAACGGTATCTGGTAGCTTAATAGCATCTATCTGACGATTCACATCCGCTAAGTTCAACATTTGCCGATCGGGATTGAACCCCATAACTAATATTGTCGTCTTCTTATGTGTTTGGGGATTTTTCCAATCAACAATGTTGACATACATTCCTTCTGCCGACTTTACACCTGGTACATCCATTGCTTGATACAACCGCCGCCGCGTAAAGCTAGACATATATGCTAAGTTACGTGCTTGGGGGCTGATAACAAACATATCAGCCTGCATACTTCGATGCAGCATTGTGTTACTTTCAAACAGGGCATTCTGAAACCCTAGCTGCATGAACATCAGAACATCGGCAAAGGCAATACCTGACAATGCTACCAAAAGACGGCCTTTTTCATGACTCAGTTGCAACCATCCTAAAGGCGTTCGCCGCCGCAGTTGTTCGATTAATTTCATAAGAGGGAGTGGGGAGTAGGGAGTGGGGAGATGAGGGAGCAGGGGAGGCAGGGGAGGCAGGGGAGCAGAGGAGCAGAGGAGCAGGGGAAGAAAAACTATTGATTCTTTAACTATGCCCAATGCCCAATGCCCCATTCCCAATTCCCAATTCCTTTTAAATTTCAATTACCGCCTTGACTTGCAAATTAGTGAAGCTAGAAGCATTTTGGCTAGATAGTTTATTCAGCTGCACATGCACTTCCACCACTCTGGCATCAATATTGCTAGAGGGATCAGCATTGATCAGATTTTGCCGCTTTACTTGCATACCAATCCAATCCACTCTTCCCTCTAGTTCATGGCGTAGGGAATCACTACTTACCCGCACATCCTGTCCCGGACGCACTTTTTTGATATCACTCTGGTAGACTTCTACTACTGCATACATCTGGTCGGTTTGGCCTAGAGCTACAATTCCTTCATTGCCTACAGTTTCTCCGGCTCGTGTATTAATCTCCAAAATTCGACCGGCTTTAGGAGCCACAACATAAGCCTGCGCCAGTTGTATTCTAATTTTATCTGCCGTAGCTTGAGCGCTGTCTACCTCTGCTTGTGCGTTTGCTATATCTGTTGGACGGACTTCAGCAGTTTGATTCAAGTTAGCTTTTGCTTCGTTAATCTGCTGTTGTAAGCTAGCGAGGGTTTGATCTTGGTTGGCTTTTGCTTCGTTAAGTTGCTGTTGTAGGGTTGCGACAGTTCTTGTCTGGGTGGCTTGGCTTTCAATTAACGCTTGAGTGGAAGTTTCGGCGTTTAAGCGTCTACTATCAACTTCCTGACTAGAAATTGCTCCTGCTTTATATAAAGTCTCGTAGCGCTGCACGTCAGCTTCGGCATTACGTCTCTCGGCTGCTACGCGAGCTACTGTTGCTTGCAAGCTGCGTTGTTGCCCAAAAAGTTCTGCTTCTATACGATTAATTGTGGCTTGTTGAGTTTTAATATTTCCTTCTAGTTCTACTTGTAAACGATTTACGGTAGCTTGACGCGCTCCAATTTCTCCCTGTTTGGCTCCAGCTTTTACCTGGTTAAGGCGGGTTTTGGCAACCTGAACTTGTTTTTGGGCTTCAATCAAACTAGCTTGTAGGCGATCGCGGTTGTCCATAATCGCAACTATCTGTCCAGCTTTGACGCGATCGCCTTCTTTCACCAATAGTTGATCTACCCGATTTCCTTCACCAGTTGAAGAAGGCGCTGACAGTTTTATTACCTCTCCCTTTGGTTCCAAACGCCCTAATGCTGTTACCGTTTTTACCACAGGCTGAACTGCTACTGGGGTTTTTTGTTTTTCATTAGCTGTAGCCTGGAACTTCATCACAGCATAAACACTGATTCCGCCTATTGCTAGAGCTGTAATTATTGCAAGTAGAACAGGCGATCGCACAAGATTATGAGAAGACCTTAAGCCCTCTGAATTCCTGTTTTGCTCCATACTATTTTCCCTTACCACCAGTAGCAACTTGTACTAAACTGTCCAGTTCAATTTATGCTAAACTAAACGGACTAGTTTAGTCAATATGATACAACTAAATTTGTCAATCAATTTACTCGGCATTATGGAGCAAAATGCTATTCCTGTCCCCTGCCCCCTTCAACAAAGGATATATTTATTTTCGCCATTTTCTACTGGAGCATTTTGCAGCATCTATTAATATTGTTTATAGGAAAGGATAATTAATAAATGGTACGCATCAAAGCTGACGAAGTTGATCGAGATAATTCCGTTGATAAAGTGGAGCAAATTCTGCAAGGGGCAATGCAAGAATTCCTTCAACATGGCTACGCTGGCACAAGTATGGATCGGGTAGCAGTAGCAGCAGGCGTTTCTAAAGCGACAGTCTACAGCCACTTTCAAGATAAAGAAGGACTTTTTAAAGTACTGTTAGAGCAACTAGCAAGCAAAAAGAACAGCTCCATTTTTGGCACAGAACCTATTGAGGGAGAACCAGCCACTATACTGCACCAGGTAGTAACTAAAGCATTAGAGCAGATGCTTAACGATAAAGAACATAGTGCATTTATGCGAGTATTAATCGGAGAATCTGGGCGTTTTCCTGAGTTAGCTCAAATTTGTGTTCGGGCGCTAATTAAGCCAGTAGCGGAAACTCTGACTCAGTATTTAGCAGCTCCAGAACTAAAAATACCTGACCCAGAGGCAACAGCAAGAATTCTTATAGGAGCATTGGTGCATTTTCATATTACTCAAAATGTGATGCATGGACAGGATATTGTACCAATGGAAAGCGATCGCCTGATTGATGCCTTGACACACCTAATCAATAAATGCGCTGATTAGATTAGCTATTTCCCGGCGCTTCTTCGGTCAGAAGGTCAAATATTACCTTGATTAAGATCGTGTTTGCCAAATTATCCATAATCATAAAACAACCTCACCCCCAACCCCTTTACGCCTGTGGGGTGAGGTTCTCCGAGTTTAATAAGTAATCAAGCAGACATGACGTAACTCAATACTGGAATATTTGGCCCGGATTTCTCACAAGTGAGAAATCCGGGCGTAGTGTACAATAAAAATACCTTTAACTAATACAGATTGTAAAACCTTACTTGGCGTAAAAACCTTGAAAAGGTATAAGTTAATTATTAAAAAATTTCTGGCCAATATCTCTTCAAAATTGGCTAACGTTACGTAGTTATGCTTATAGTTTAATAAGTAATCAAGTAAATATGATATAACTCAATGGTAGAATATTTGGCCCGGATTTCTCACATGTGAGAAATCCGGGCCAAATATACAATTAAAATACTTTTTATTAATACGCATTGTAAAACCTTACTTAGCGTAAAATCTTGAAAAGGTATCAGTTAATTATTAAAAAACTGCTGGCCAATATCTCTTCAAAATTGGCTAATCTTGCATAGCTATGCTTATAAGTCTTCGGATGGCGTAGATTAAAAATATTAAAAATAGTTCATAAAAAAGCTCTAAAAAATATATGGCTACTGAAAACCTTCTGCTTGCCGCCCTACCCAGTGAGGTGTACAAGCGGATAGAAAACAAAATGGAGCAGGTCGAGCTGTCATACGGCGAGATACTCAACCGACCCGGCCAAACCATTGAAGAAGTTTACTTTCCTCTCACTTGCCTGATCTCAGTCACTATTACGATGATGGACGGCATCACGGTTGAAGCCGGAGTGGTCGGAAGCCGCGAGATGGTAGGAATTAACGCTTTCATGGGCGGCCAGGAGACGACGCAGACCCAGTACATCGTTCAGGTTCCCGGCAAAGCGGTGAAAACGAAGGCACATCTGCTGCTGCATGAGTTCGACACCAATAAGTCGCTGCGGGACGTGATGCTCAAATACACACAGGCTTATCTCGCGCAAATCTCGCAGAATGTTGCCTGCAACCGCACTCATACTATAGAAAAACGCATGGCCCGTTGGTTGCTTGAGTCGAGCGATCGTCTCTACTCGGATGAACTGTTCCTGTCTCATGAGTTCCTTTCCCACATGCTGGGCGTGCGCCGTTCTGGTATCACCGAAACCGCGCACATCTTAGAAAAGAAAGGTCTTATCAAATGCGGCCGAAAGAAAATCAAAACCGTTGATCGACAGGGGCTAGAAGAGGCTGCCTGTGAGTGTTATAGAGTAATCAAAGAGGAATACGATCGCCTTCTAAACTTTAAGTTAGAGAGATAACGTGTAGAGAACTTGCAACAAGTCTTTCCCCTTGCCCCCCTGCCTCTTATAAGCCCTTCTCATATTAAAAGCGCTGATTGAGGCTGTTGCCAGATATGAGCCATATCGCGCACCATCCAGCGCAAACCTGTTAATTTGCCTTTAACGTCGCGGATAAGAGCTACAGTCATAGCAGCCTCAAAAGGCTCACAGTCACGAGGCTGTATGCGTAATATCCACTCTTGGATATAGTCACACTCACACTCGTATATCTGATTTAGTTGGCAACGAAACGCGTGACGTTCTTCTACTGGAATGAAACAGGCTAACGGTTTGTTGACCAAAAATCGCTGTTGAACATTGAACAGTGCGGCAGTGGCATAATTAGCTGACTGAATTTTTCCTTGTGTGTCACTCACCAAGTAAGCATTTGGGATAAACTCCAATAGGTCTTGGTAGCGCTTGTATTCCTCTCTAAGTCGTGCTTGTACATCTCCCAATTTTTGAGTTTGCTCAAACAGCTTCTCTGTAACTATCTCTAGTCTTTTTGAAACAGTATCAAGTTCCTTCAAGAATGCTAGCAGCAAATCGGTTTCTGGCTGTACAGGGGTGTTTGCATCTTGGTAAAGGTTAGCTAAACGCCCTTGCACTGATTTTAACTGCTGGGCAAACATATCTAAGTTCATTATCAATTCAGGTGGCATCTAAGTTTCAATCCCTGAATAAAAACAAAAAGACTGTTAACCAATTTCTAATGGATTTTATCCCGCCAATGATTTGTTACGGGATTCTAGCCAGTAACGATAAGTTAAGGGATATTACCATCCATGAATTTGATCCTAACTTCTCATAACTTCGGGATTGCCTACATTGAAGTATTATTTAAAGACTAAAACACCTAGTCGCTCTCAGTCAGTACGATTTCGTACAATATTATGAAAGTTTGTTCTTGATACTCAGACCCCGGTATCGTTGTAAGAGTCGCCACGAGTTCTTACCCTCTGGCTTTGATAAACTACAACCAAGTAACGAGGTTGAAAGGTTGCTTCTCCCTATAACCCTTACAAATAGACATTTTTGGAAAGTATAGGATTTCTCTTTCTGACTCAATTTTCTTAAAAGCACCCCTAACCATAGATAAAGTACTTATCTAGTTGGAGAAAGGCATTGAGGTTATTTTAATAACTATGCCGAAATTCTGATAATTTTGCTTTGTATCTCTTATTGCTAGCGAACTTAACATTAAACTATACTTTATCTGTCTTCACAAATTCACTAGATAGAAGAATAAATTTTGCAAAAAGAGTAATTTTTTTACATAAGATTAACCACGGTCAGTTTTCTAGTTTATAGGAATTACGAAAAATGACTGTAAAAACTTCTTTTGCAATAATTCTTGCATCTAAATAATACGGATTTTTACCAACCCTATACAAAAGGTCTAAAAATTAGATGGATGATTTAAAACAATTAGATAAGTATGCCTTTCAAGTCTTAACGATGAGCAGAGAGGGGTATTCTAGTCGCCAGATCGCCCAGCAGTTTCATCTAAGTTATAAGACAGTAAAGGATATTGTGGAACGGTTTTCTAATTAGCGATAAAATGAAGAAAATTTTCAATCCCTATCTCGGTTAGTAGGTTTGGATTTTAGAAATATTAGTGCGCTTCAGCGCCGACTTAATATTTTTCTGTCACGATACTAGTGAGACAGGGCAATATTGTTATTACCGTGACTTGTTATCTAATCTCAAAATCCCCCAATAAATTGGGGGACTTTGACCATACTCCCAATCTCTTAAAACGTAAAAGTAGTCCGAAGTACACCTACAGTCGTAGTGTCATTGTTGCTGTTACCTTCTGGGTTAAAGAGAATAAATGCACCTGGGGTAATGCTGATATTATCGTTAAGTTGAAGGCGATAATAGGCTTCTAAATGGTAAGGAGTCGCCCGATTCTCGCCTGTAGGGGTAAGTTGAGCAGAACCACCACTATCACTACGAAAAAGCGGCTGACCAAAAAGAATCCCGGCAGTATTCCCTGACTTGAATAAATCTCTGAAATGAATTCCCGCCATCCAACTTGTAAAGGTGGTGGAAGCATTCACGGTATTTGAAGCAGCATCAACAAATAGTGCTGCACCGTAGCCAGATAAGGCTATTTTGGGAGACAATCGCCATGTTAACGTACCTCCAACAGAGTTGAGTGTGACCGGTGTTTCAGGCCCAACCCCTGCTAAAGCATTGATATCACTACTAACTAATCCTGTACCCAAAATATTGATTTCGTGATAACTGTGGGCATAGTTTAAACCAATATCAAAAGCGGAACTTGGCTTGAAGGTTAACTGTGTGGCAATTACACTACTACCACTAAATAAACCTGCTCCCAAAGGTGTAGTAGAAACTCCTGGTAATCCCGCAACGTCAGTAGCAGATTTTTGGGTTAAATTGGCATTTGGATTGCCGTATAAAGCTCTTAAATCCAAATTTGGCGAAATGTTAAAAATAAATCCCGCCGCCGATGCTAAACCAGTACCTGAAGTTCCACCAGAAACCCGCACCACAGGATTCAAGTTGCCAAAACGAGAAATTGACTCTTGTCCTTCACCATAAAAAGGCGTAATTGCTGGGAAAGCATCTGATGTCTCCGCCGCAGTTCCCGCAAATAAGGTTAATTTATTAGCGACGGGAAAGATATACAGTAATTTATAAAGCTGAACACTGTTTGAGCCAACACTCGACAAAGTATTGACATTTAACCCCGGAAATTGCGGCTCAAAACTGGTACGAGCGCTACTTGAACTTAAAATCGGCGAAGCTAATCCTAAACTTTGTTGTAAGCTACCCTCTCCAGTGGCTCCACCCAAAAAGTTATAAGCTTGCAATCCAGTAATTAATGAATCTTTACCAGTAAAGCTAGTGGTGAGATTTAACCGCACTCTATTAACTAAGATGATGTTCGAGTCGCTGTTATTAGGAGCGCCGCCGCTAGCACCAACACCAGCAATAATTACCTCTCCATTAAGTTTAGTAGTCGTAGAAAACTGATTTGCTTCTAGTTCTGCTGTGCGAGCTTCTACAGCATCTACTCGACCCCGCAATGTTGCCAATTCCGCCGCAAATTGTTCTTGTAGTTTCTGCAATGTGGCTAAATCTTCTTTCTTAACCAAATCAGCAGTTGCAGTGGCAATCAGTTCGTTGATTCGTTCTAAACAAGCATTTAAACCAGCAGCAAATTCATAGCGAGTCATCGCCCGATTGCCGCGATAGGTTTGATTGGGATAACCTGCAATACAACCATAGCGTTCGACTAAAGATTGTAGTGCCTGAAAGGCCCAATCGGTCGGCTGTACATCAGATAATTGGGATACCGATGTTACTTGTGCAAGTTTATATGAGGATGGAGATAAACTTGCTGATTGTTGTATGATTGGCTGCCAAAAGTTAACAGCAGAATCTACTCCTAAATCTTGATTTTTTTGCTGTTGATTGACTGAGGGTAAGTTTTTTTGACTTTCATTAGCTATCAGCAATTGACTGGAGGTATTATTTGCTAAATTGCTTTGATGAGAATCATTTTTTTGATAGCTGCCATCATCTTGATTAACAGCTACGTTTTTATCTGCAATTTCTGGACTAGGAAAGGCTTGCACAGGTAATAACCCAGCAATTAAACATAAAAATCCCATCCCACTAGCACAAGCTAGTAGATATTTTGTCATCATAACTCCCAACACCAATAAAATAATGGAAAAATTAATTGCGATTTTAAAATGCATTGATAAGTAAATTTAAAGTAAATCTAGCAAGAGAGTCTTGTTAACTTTAAATTTTTGGTATCAGGATTTTTTCTGAATTAACTTACCAAAACATCAGCTCATATCGCAAGTATTAAATTATAGTAAATACTATTTTTGGAAAGAATTAACAACAAGTTATATTGATAGTTCTTATAGTTACCATAGAAAATTATAAATGGTTCGTGAACAGTATGTTCAGTAGGATGCCTGATTCATAATGCTTCCAATTTTTCTCTGTTCAAAGTTAAAATCGGATTACTATATTGACAAAATAATAATTAAATAAGTCTGATTTTGTGATAAAAGCGAATATAGGTATTGAGCTAAGGATTTTGGCTCAATACGTACCAAAGAATAATTTAGTCAAAAAAACTAAGAGCCTGCGATCGCAGGCTGCTCCATTTAGGTGTAAGTAATATCGGGAGGAAAACGGTGGAAATAAGTGCATATTTTAGTCCACAATTTCTCTGATTGAGATACTTCAAGAATTTAATCCCACCAATAGGTAAGAATAACCGCATCACAATCCTGGTGAACATCTTCACCCCATAGTCCCCCTTCCAATCTAGTTCTCAGTCGGCGCTTAAGCCGCAAACCGTAGTCTTCATTCGTCCCATCACTTATCTCTACCGAATCAGCTCGCCATTTTTTGCCCAAGTCTAAAAGCTCAGACACTTTTGTGTCTTGGTTCTCTGTAAGGATGTACAACGTATCGGCAGGATAAGCAATGAAATGGATGATGCTGGTTTCAGGCATGGGGCGATAGTTCGCCATTGCCAGGAGGGTATCAACCATACCACTAAAGCTTAAACCGTTTTCATCTGGTGCAAAGATTGGTTTTGTGAACAGAAAGCTTGCCCATAAATTTCTGTGGTTGGAAAGGTCAGTAATCACTTCTTCGCCATCAAACTCATTAAACCGACGCTGCCAAACCAAGGCAGCAAAGAGTTCTTGAGGAGAATAGGATTTCGCAATCGATTGGATTTTGCCTAAATCAAGCATCACATTGACGGTAAGTAATATTTTTAACAAAACATTTGTAACTACCCTTGCAGTTTATTTACCCAGTGCCTGCTATTCTTATAGTTACTTCGGTCTGTCATAGCAGATAGATTATCCTCAATAATGTTTCATTTATTAGCGCTCATATACCATCATGGTAATGTGGGTGCTTTTACTTTATCGCTCATTGCGAGAATCCGGTTTAATTTTTAGGCGATGTCTAGTGTTTGGTAGACTAAGCTGACACTGAAGCTTTAACTTGACCGAAACGGCGATGTCTACGACGGGCTACGCCTACGCGTCTTTGGTAGCTCAACAAAGCCTGATGAAACGCTTCTCTATTAAAATCTGGCCAAAGAATATCGGTGAAATACATTTCTGTATACGCCATCTGCCACAGGAGAAAATTACTCAATCGCATCTCACCACTAGTACGAATCAGCAAATCGGGTTCTGGAGTATCTGCTGTATAAAGATATTGTTCTACGAGACTTTCATTCACTTCTTGGGGACTAAGTTCGCCCTGTTGCACGAGTTGAGCTACTTGACGGCAAACTCTGGTAATTTCGTTGCGGCTCCCGTAGTTGACTGCAACAGTAAAGTGGATTGCTTGATTGTTCAACGTCTCTGTCATTGAACCTTCCATTTCCGTCTGTAGGGACTTGGGTAAAGCCGATAAATCTCCAATAAATGAGATTCGTACTCCTTCTTGATGCATCTGAGCTAACTCGCGGTGTAGTAATCGTTCAAACAAATGCATCAGAAAATCCACTTCTTCAACGGGACGCTGCCAATTTTCTGTTGAGAAAGCGTAGGCTGTCAACGCTTTGATTCCCCAATCTTTGCAGCAACGCAATAGTTCTTTGAGCGTCTTTGCTCCTTGGCGATGTCCAGCAATGCGTGGTAATCCTCGACTCGTTGCCCATCGGCCGTTACCATCCATGATGACGGCAATATGTTGGGGGATTTTTTGAGGGTTTAAATCGGTGGGTAATTTCGATTTGTCATTTGTCATTTGTCCTTTGTCCTTTGTTTTTACTAATATCTAATTTCAAATAAATCTTGCAGATAGTCTGGTGTAAGGGTGTTGTTCCAACTCCATAAACGATGCATGGTGTAGGCGAAGGTGAAAAGGAGAGTTGTTTTGTTGCTTAATGACCAAGCATTCCAGTTAAGAGTAGCCATCATGCGGCGGAGGGTACGTATGAGGTTGTTACGCTGATAGTTTTGCGTTAGCGAAGCTCACCGAAGGTATCGCGTTTTAATCAGCGTGTGTCCAATTCGCATCAACCCAGTATCAGGGAAAGTCCAGACTCCAAACCCCCAGAATTTGGTCGTATGGTTGATTTCATCCTGTGCTAGTTCCTCTAGAACATCTTGGAGTGCGCCAGTGGTATGAGCCATCAACCAAATATAAAGACAGGTAGCACCGTATTCTGTAGCAATGCGGTGTAAGCCGTGGCGATATAAATCTTCGTGAGCGTTATCTGTAGGGAGATAGCCTCTAACAGTACGAAGTTTTGGGGTAATTTTCTCGCCTGTTAATTGGGTGTAGATTTTAATTAATGCAGGTGTGTGTTGACGTTCTTCCTTTTCCCACAAACCAAGTTCTAGCAGTTCGCCATCTTTACCGACAGTTCCACCAACAAACCGAGCCATCTGAGGATGCAATTTTTCCAAATACTGCCGACTGGTTTGGGTATAACCGCGAATGGGAGCTTCTGTATCCATCGCACCTATCAATATAGATAAAAATACCTCTGCATCTAAGCCGATAATTTGATTGCGATTAATTGTTTGCCAGTCGATGTGTTTCCAGGGACGCGGTTGAGGATTGGCAAACTGTATCGGTAAATCTTGTAGACGCTCATGTAGTTTTTCGACTGCAATATATTTGTCTATAAGTGAACGAATGCGGTGCTGTGTTTGCAAGTAATGAGGGTTAGGATAGCTTTGACCTGCTAAGTCTGCTGTAATTGGGCTGAGGATATTAAGCATATTTTTATACTTAAATTTTTATCTCTATGCCCAATAGCCTAAGCGATCGCACTTCCTTTTGTCAGTCGGCTGAAGTCGGCAGTTTTATGTGATAGTGTTGCAAAAGTCGGGGAAAAAGTTGGTTATAGAAAATTTGGGTTTCCAACCTCGCCCTTCTAAGACGACTTTACAAAGTTAGAAAAGAGAATTGCAGAGAATGTAGCGAAATTGTTAGAACAAGGGTAGATAAAAGTTGAGTAACAGGATAAATCATGAACGCTTATAAAAGATATATCACTATTGAAGATCCAAAGCAGTTAGTATTATCTGATTTACCATTTAAAGCAGGACAGAGAGTTGAGGTGATTATTTTGACAGACGATAATCAAAGGGTTACTTTAGCAGAAGAATTAAAAAAGTTATTCAAAGAAATACAAGCGATACACGCAGATAATCCCTTGACTGATGAAGAAATAGCAGCAGAAATTGAAGCTTATAGACAGGGAGAATGAAAGTTATTATTGATTCTTGCAGATAAATCTTTGTGTAACATATGTCAAAAGGATGCTAGAGCTTGTTCTCATATAGCAGGTAGACTTTATGATGGGAGAATATGTTACTATCAACAAGTTAATCCACAAATCGATCATATTGCTCTTGTGAAAGTACCTAAAGATCCAAGATGCCGCATATGGTCTTGGCAAGTCAAAGATAACGATCGGGGTGAAGGCATTAAAATTGATAAAGCATGTATACTCACAACATTTAGTATTGATGATTTTATACATAAATTTTAATAAAGATGATATTAATCATCGTCGATCATACCAATACAAAACCTGGCGCTACTAAAAAAAGAACAATTGATTTTGACTAAAGCTACCTCAATATTCTGGCCATTCTCCAAATTGCTGACGATAACGCTCAAGTTGTTTTTGCGCTAATTCAAGCTGTTCTTCTGGAGTTTGATAGCGTTTTCCTTGTTGATCGTACCAATACAAAACCTGACGCTGGATATTACCAGAGACGTATTGCCCTCTACCAATTCCCAAACCAATTTCTGGCATCCAAAAGGGTTCACCAATTTGCAATTGATAGCTACCATCTACTAAGCGATAAACTTCAAAAGGTTGGTGGCGGTCTCTTTGCCAATACTCTGGATTATAAATAATGTAGTACAGTACCCCTAGCTTGGCATAGGTGTCTAATTTTTTGTCGTATTCTCCACCCGGAGTTAAGGAGACAATTTCTAAAGCTAGGATAGGCACTATGTTATTTTCTTCCCAGACAACATAGCTTTTACGAGATTTATCTGCCTTGCGGCGTTCTACACCTAAGCTCAAAAATCCGTCTGGCACAATCGGCACAAGTGGACTAACCCCTGTGGTATGGTAAACGCCCATATCCACGCTGAAAAACCAGTCATTACGGTTTGCCCAAATATATTGCAGCAAAAAGAGAAGCAGGTTCGGAATAAAATTCTGATCTTCGTTATCCACAGGGGTATCGTCTGAACAAGGAAGTTCAGCACTACTAGGCAATTGGCGGGGATCTGACTTCACCATAAGTAATGATGGTGCTGATGTTACCTAATGATTTTTATTCTAGACGATTCGAGGCGGACGATATACTTTAGGTAAACGTTCCAAGTTAGTGGCAATGAAGAATTTTGATATTCAGCTAGATGAAGAATATGCTCAAAAGCTTGCCTACATCCAACAGGAGGCTGATCAAGATACACTAGAGGCAATTAAATCTTTGATTGAACTGCGCTATCAACAACTTCAGCAACAAAAAACAGATCCCTTAGCTAAACTTAAGCAAAGTAAATTTATCGGCTGTTTCAAAGGAGAAACTGACTTAGCTGCTAATTCCGAAACCATTGTAAGATCGCTAATGCAAGAAAAGTATGATCGTCGCTGATACTGGCTTTTTCGTGGCACTTGGGAACCAAAACGATCAATACCATCAATTAGCACTACAAGTTTTAAATACTCTCAATGAACCACTAGTGACTACTTACCCTGTTATTACCGAAACTTGTTACCTTCTTCTTGCTAGAGGAGGTGGTAATAATGCTCAATGTAGTTTTTTGAGAGAGGTTGCACAGGAAGCATTTGAGGTGTTTGATTTACGAAGTCACCATGTTGTACGCATAGTTGAACTCATAGAAAAATATAACGATTTGCCAATGGATATGGCAGATGCTTCTCTGGTTGTTCTAGCAGAACATCTGGGACATGGACGAATTTTAACGCTTGATCAACGAGACTTTAATACTTACCGTTGAAATAACAACAATCCTTTCAAGAACTTGCTGCTGAATTTTGAATAAAGTTTGCAAAAGTCGGGAAAAAAGTCGGGTTTACAGAATCTTATCCAAAAACTCCAGCAATATAACTGTAGAGTAATTTATAGTTGTCCTTAAAATCTGAACTATCCTTGTCGTTACCCAATGGACGCTGAAGCTAGCATTAGCATGGTTAGACGCCATAATTCCTCCTCAGACTGGGGAACGGTTGAGCGATTTGCAAAAAGTGATTCTTGTGCAAGTTTGGTTGGGTAGAAAATACTTGGATATTGCTCATTCTTACGGTTGTACGGAAGGACACGCTAAGGATGCTGGTTCTCAGTTATGGAAGCTGCTTTCTAAAGTATTGCGAGAAAAGATTACCAAAAGTAATTGTCGCGCTACTTTGGAACGAGTTCTGAGAAAAACTACTGCGATATCATCCAGTCTGATTGATTACTCCAGAACGCCCCCCCAACCCACCCCAAAATTAGAGGATACCAATTTTATTGGACGAACAGAAGCGATCGCTCACCTGAATACTTTGGCAAATCAAGGATCGAAAGTCATAGTTATCCAAGGTGAAGGCGGTTTAGGCAAAACCACTCTAGCGCAGCAATATTTGCAAACTCAGAGGTTTGAGTTGGTTTTAGAACTGCTGATGGCGAAGGAAACTCAAAACATCACTCCCGCCGAACGAATTGTAGAAGAATGGCTCAAACAAGATTTCGATCAAGAACCTGGGGTAGAATTTGGAGTTACATTAGGACGACTCAAGCGCCAACTCCACAATCGGCGAATTGGGGTGTTAATTGACAATCTCGAACCTGCATTGGATCAACAAGGTGGGTTGATTGCTTCTCACCGCAACTATGTAGAACTATTGCGGGTTTTGGCTGATGCTAGGGTGCAATCTGTTACTTTGATTACCAGTCGCGATCGCCTTTGTGAACCTGGGTTGAATGTGAATCACTATCGGCTTCCTGGTTTAGATGAAAGCGCATGGCAACAGTTTTTTAGCAACCAGGGATTAATCATCAATTCGCCAACCTTGCAAATCATGCATCGCACTTATGGCGGTAATGCTAAAGCAATGGGAATTCTCTGTGGTTCGATTCAGGAGGATTTTGACGGTGATATGGCTCTTTATTGGCAAGAAAATCATGCCGATCCGTTAGCCGCAACCGACTTAAAAAATTTAGCAGTTAGTCAAATCAATCGTCTACAAGCCCTCGACCCCCAAGCATATCGCTTGCTTTGCCGTTTGGGATGTTATCGTTACCAAGATATACCCACCATTTCATCTCAAGGATTGTTTTGTTTACTTTGGGATGTCCCATCCGAGCAACATCGCCAAATTATCGCCTCCTTGAGAAATCGGTCTTTGGTGGAGTGCGAGAAAGGGGAATACTGGGTGATTTATATTGGATAACAGGTAATATTAGTCAAGCGATCGCTTGTCAACAAAGGACTATTACTCTGGCAACCCAAGCACTCAAATCACTTGTACCTCAGCCACGAAATAAACATACAGTTTATTATCTCAGGATGCTAGAGGTAGATTCTTTATTAAGTATTGGTCTTTACAAAATAGATTTGTGGGAACTAGAAGCAGCCGTAAACTTATTTCAGCAAGTAATTTATTTGGCTAAAAATACCGAGCATCATCGCTGGGCAGAGAAAGCTTCAGTGTGTTTAGCTTTGGTGTATTCTTATTTAGGTTTGCATGATGCCTCATCTGCATTAGCAGATGTAGCTTATCAAAATATTACAAACGAAAAATTGGTGGAACAGACTGGAAGATTTGTCTATTTCATGCAAATTTTGGGTCAAACCTATGTAAATTTAGGAGATTTTTCTAAGGCAAATCAAATACTTCAGCAAGCTTTGACTTTTGCTGAAGAAAGCCACTATATGCAGGTAAAAGCAAAAATACTGAATGGTTTAGCAGAAATCCATCGACAACAAGCATTTACATTAGCCCTTACTCATTATACAGAAGCAATCGAACTTTTAGATAAAATAAGTGCTAAGTGTGACCTGGCTGAAGCTTACTTCCAATTAGGTTTAACTTATCAAAAGATGGCAAATCCTGATGATAGCCAAATGAATTTTAATCGAGCGATTCAACTATTCACTGAAATAAAAGCTCCGAAGCAAGTTAAAAAAATTTCCAACTGCGCTGCTCAAGGCTGTGTCAACCATTCCTGACATTATTGAGCGGATATCCCTGCTTTGTGCAGCTTGTTGTCTATCATTTTTAACTAAACTAAGGCATAAGAGACTTCCAAATAGAAAAATAATCAATCGTTTTGGTAAGCAGTTATTGAGCAGGGGAAGAAGAAATCGGATAGTCGTATTGGATACAGGAATTGAGTAATTTAATTTTTGGAAGTCCCTAATGAGAAAAATTCAGCTTTGGCCGATTTTTGCGGTGGCGATCGCGCTCAACAAATTAAAATAACAAAACGCGATTGCATTGTCGAAGAGTATCAACTTGCGATCGCAATATTTTGAATAAATTACCGGGATCTGTTCAAAGTCGGTATTTGGTTTTGAATGACAAGATTTGCATTGACTGGGGTTAGGAAATTTAGATTGACTACTGGGGTTGTTGTGATTCTGTTTCCAGATAAGGTGCTTCTAGATAAGGTGACATTAGCAGATGGAACAGCTTGGAAATTACGTATTGTTGGTGGCAGATTTATCGAGTTTAGTTGAGCTAGCGGGATCTGGGTAGTACTTCGTAAAGCTCTAGCGTTAGATATCCTCACGGAATTGTCGGAACTACTATTAGTGAAGCTTAATATTGGTGTTTCACCACGCTTAACTGGAAATTGAGTCCAGTTAACTGTAGTTACCTGAGGCCGTTGAGGATCTGTGTGTTCGCTGTAAACTGTGTAATATTCAGTTGGAGTAAGTTGTGAAAGTTGAGTAACTGCTGATGAAAAACCTTGAGTAACTGCTGATGAAAGACGTTGACTAACTGCTGAAATTGGAGTGAGTTTTGTAAGTAGTTGGTTGCAAATGGATCGTAGACGCCCGTGCTGTCAATATCAACACCTACACCAGAGTCATCAATTCTAACAACCCCACCAATTTGGACAACAGCAAGTTGAGTAGCTGTAGGGAATAAATTTATTAAGACAGCAGGATCAATAATCACATCAGTATTGACAAAGACTGTTCTCGATACATCTTGTGCATTAGATGAGGATGCGGAAAACACAGCAGAACTTATTAAGAGCATAAAAGCTAGCTGTTTCCTGAACCGTTTGAACGATCGCATACCTTAATCTCCATAAAAACAAAGACAAGAAAATACCAAGCTCCAAAGACACCAAATATGTTTTTATTTGGTATCTTTGCAGCTTTTTATATTTCGATATTTATATATATAACTAGTAAATTTAAGGTTGAATTTTTCTAAAATCAAACTTTACAATACTTAGGTTTCCAAATTTAAATCAATTTCATTCACAGGTATTGGGCTGAAGTAGAAACTATGTTCTCTATGTCTAGGACGTAGATAGGCGTTACTTTTTTCTGGAATTGGGTAATGACCAACCTCGAATCTCAGGCGATCGCTAAACTTAATAGTAAGCTGGAATTGGTAAACCCTTAACAACCAAATAATCGCTCTTAAATTCCTCTGCAAAAATAAAAATAATAGCAAATTTCTGAACTTTAGATGGAGCGAGAATTTGAACGTTTATTTTCTAAAAAAAATATCTAACATTAAGGTTTTTGGTGAAATTCTTATGCTGTAAGTATTTTAAGCGAGCGCACATCCAGGGCAAAGAGCAATATCTCATGACAAACCCAAGAAGAGTCTACAGTTTTGCAATTCTTTAAACAAATGCGATCGTCTACCGTGGGAGAAACAGCGCCATCGCTCACCTCATCTTCCTATATCAACTAATTATGGGGTTATCTGATTGCCAAACTTTTGTATGCACTAAATTTTAAATTTGTCAATATTTACTGTTTATAGCTAAAGTCTAATGTTAAAATCAAGTCTTCAGTTAAACTAGATACTATACAAACCATTGCTAATTACTAGTATAATATGGCGGAAGTTTGCCTACCTTTAACAAGGGGCAAAATCCTCTTGTTAGTCTGGTTAATGGAGATGGTACTTGGATTTACGCCATGCTTTACTGTTGCTATGTCTTTCGCTCTCGAAGGAAATCCGGTCAAATGATAGAGATAATTCACGACTCTAGTGCGTCTGTCAAGTCAACTAATACTACGAAAATGGCTTAATACTTTAGGGATTGTGACACTTTAGTTAGTCTCATTGCCCATCATATAAAAGTTACCCTTCAGCAATTTACTGTTGTACTCTATTAGTAAATTCATAACTATATTTTTAACTATGACTACGCAAACACTACCTCCACCAGAAGTTTATCAAGGTCAGTTTGGAGAATTTACAATTACTCAGAGCGATCGCACAGGCGTAATTATCTACCGTGCTGGGCTAATGGTAGCAGCACTGAGCTTTGCCATAGGCAGTGCTTTGGTTTTGCTCCCTAATAACCCGGCTATTGTTACCGCACTTACACCTCTATATACTTGTTTTAGTGTCGCTCTGGGTGTAAGTTTATTTACCATTCATATTTATATGGCATCACTGCACCGAATATTGCAAATTTTTTGGGCGATCGGTAGTATAGCATCAGTGATTCTGGCAATCTCTAGTAGTGAGCCTTTAGCTCTTACTGTTTACAATCACCCTCTTACATTATTTGGAGTTGGTTTTATTTTCGTTGCTTTGACAGGTATTTATTTTAAAGAGGCTTTTTGCTTCAATCGCCTGGAAACCAAAGTATTAACTCTAATAGTACCGCTACTATTGTTAGGACATTTAGTAGGAGTTTTACCAACTCAGGGGGAAAGTGTTTTATTAGGAATTTGGGCAACGTTATTTTTGGTGTTTGCTCTGCGAAAGACAGTGCAAGCAATTCCTCCTGATATCGGAGATAAGTCTGTGTTTACTTATTTGAAAGAACAACGTCTAGCTAAGGCTTAATGCAGAGAAAAAATCGTCGGTGTCGAAAATTTCCAAAAATTAAACTAATAAAACGCCAAGAAATGTGGACACTTACGGCTCAGGGGTGGGCGATTGCAATCGCTTCGATTGCTTATTTAATATTCTTCACTATTACTCATGTACACTCATTTCTCGCCGTGACTTCCCCAATAAAATCAGCAGACGTATTGGTTGTTGAAGGATGGCTACCAGATTATGCTATACAACAAGCTTTGACTGAATTTAAAAACGGTTCTTATAGTCTAGTAATTACTACCGGAGGCTCAATAGAAAAAGGAATTTATCTTAGCGAATACAAAAACTTTGCAGAAGTGTCAGCCGCCACCTTCAAAAAACTTGGTTTAGAATCAGAGAAGGTAGTAGCTGTGCCGACACCTATGGTAATCAAGGATCGTAGTTATGCATCTGCTGCCGAATTTCATCGTTGGCTATCCGATTCAAATTTAAAGCTACAATCAATAAATGTTTTTTCTTTGGATGTTCACACCCGTAGGAGTTGGTTGCTCTTCAAAAAACTACTTAGCCCTAACATCAAAGTTGGTGCGATCGCTGCCAAAACACAAGATTATGATCCAAACAAATGGTGGGATTATAGCCAAGGTGTACGGACAATTATTGATGAAGGTATAGCTTATATTTATGCGCGGTTTTTGAATTGGAAATCCTAAAATTAATAATTTGTAATTCGTAATTTTAAGTTACGAACTACGAATTATGTTATGTAGCTTTTCCTAATAAAATGAGCTATGTCAGGGCAAAAAAGGAGCTTGTTGTTAGGGGATTGGGGGTGAGGTTCAGTACCTACTCAACTAAGAAGCAAAAACCGCTATATAAAACGTAGCTTTGGTGGGGTGCTTTTACTATAGGCAGTTAGACAAATATCATATTACTTTTCCAGAATTTGTAATAATGCTTGTCGGTAAATTTTTAGACCCTCTGCGTTCAGATGCTCACCATCGCTCGATAAATTCTCTTTAAGAACATTCTTTTCATACAATGGTGCTACTCCTGTTGCTGCAACTGGCACTTTTTCTATTTCACCAACTTTATTAATCAAAGCATTAATTTGTTCAACTCTAGAATTGGGGGCTGATATAGTTGGATCTGAGCTTGCTGCAACTGTTGAATAAAAAGCTGGAATGAGAAAAATTTCTTTATTTCCCATTGTGCGGATAAGTGCGATCGCCTCTTGCAGATTTTTGCTAAATAACTCATCACTCATTCCATACCAAGCATCATTTCCACCCACAGCAATAATAGCTTTTTCGCATGTAACCTTGGTAGGAATTAAACTTTTCAGTTGTTCTAGTAATGAGATTGTACTCAAACCATTTAACCCAAAATTAAAAGTACCATTCCCAAGAGTATTACCAAGTTCAGCCGAAACAGAATCACCAAATAAACAACCTGAAAACTGTTTATTTTGGGCGGCAAGTATTTGATATTGCAGTGCAATTTTCCCGAAGGGTGAAGAACTTACATTGTCCTTTGGAGGCGCATCAGCAGAACCAGAAGAGGAATTTGCCATGCCGACTAGCTTAGAAATTTTTGACGCATCAACAATTAGTTGATTACTGGGATAGGCTGCTAGAAAGCTGACTAATCCTAGACCTTCTGGTGATTTTGCTCCGATGATAATGGCTGATCGTAGGGCTTGTATACTGGCTTGATCGCGACGGGCGATCGCTTGGGATGCAAAAGATAAAATTTGCTTGCCCATTCCTGTATTTATCAGCTTATCTAAAGCCACAATATCAAGAGACATTTTTACCTGAAGAGCATCTTGGAACTTCTGTTTCTCCTTAGGGCTGAGGTAATCTAGAAAAGATTGCAAATCGGCAGAAACCTTTTGATTCTCGCCATAGTTGCGTATATCTGCCACAGGGATTGATCGCTCAAACAATCCGTATCTGACAGTAACTTTCTCAGCAGCTAAACTAGGCAATAAACCAAGGCCACTGTGCAACAGTAAAAATATTAAGCACCCAGATAGGCTTATTAAAAGACGATAGAAATATTTCATCACACAAAATAAGAAGATAGTCAATAGTTAATAGTCAAGAGTCAAGTGTCAAAAGTCAAGGGGTTCGTTATTAGTGATTAGTCATTAATTCTTCCACTGCCTCCTCTGCTCCCTCAACATCCAACCTCAATTTGGGAATACTTAATCCAGTAGGCGTGAGGATGAAACTGTGGTAGAAGAAGGCGCATATTGGCTAGCTTGGGCGCAAATTTCGGGAATTGGCCCGGTATTACTGCGACGGCTGGAACAGCATTTTGGCACGTTAGCAACAGCTTGGAACGCTACTAGGGTACAGTTGGGAGAAGTAGAGGGTTTTGGTTTTCAAACACTAGAAAAAGTAGTACAACAGCGATCGCGTTTGCATCCAGAACAACTATTTACCAAACACCAGCAAGAAAATTCTCATTTCTGGACACCAGCAGATGCAGATTATCCCCGCTTACTATTGGAAACTCCTAGTCCACCGCCGATTTTGTACTATCGCGGTGAAGTCGAACTCCAAGAAAATCTCGGACAAAAACCAATGGTTGGAATTGTCGGAACCCGCCAACCTTCAGAATACGGTATCCGTTGGACTCGCCAGATTAGTACAGCTTTGGCTAAAAATGGCTTTACAGTTGTTTCTGGGATGGCGGAGGGAATTGACACAGAAAGCCACAGCGCCGCCATGAAAGCAGGTGGACGCACAATCGCAGTTTTGGGAACTGGTGTAGATGTTATTTATCCGCATAAAAATCGGGATTTGTACAAGCAGATTTTGACGGCTGGGTTAGTCGTGAGTGAGTACCCCACAAAAACCCCACCTGATCGCACCCACTTCCCCCGCCGCAACCGAATTATTGCAGGCTTGAGCCGCGCCATCCTCGTAATGGAAGCACCGATAAAATCTGGTGCTTTAATTACAGCTACCTACGCTAATGAATTTGGTAGAGATGTTTATGCACTGCCTGGAAGACTGGACGATCATCCATCCCAAGGGTGCTTAAAGTTACTGAGTCAAGGAGCTTCTTTCATCCTCAAAGAATTAGATGAACTGTTAACAATGCTAGGAGCAATACCACAAATTGATAGAGTGGAGGCTTCCACAGCACCAGAACAGTTAATGCCAACTTTATCGCCAGAATTGCAAACGGTAATGGATGCGATCGCAAGTGAAGCTTTACCCTTCGATTTTATTGTCCAGCAAACTGGCATGGCTGCTGGTTCAGTTTCTGGTGCGTTATTACAGTTGGAACTTATGGGTTTCGTTTCGCAATTACCAGGAATGCGGTATCAAAAAAGTTAAAAATTAAAAGATAACAATACAGTTTAGCTTTTAGAAACAAAAAGCTAGTGGCGATCGCATTTTCGATGTTTCTAGCTACTTGATGAGGTAGACGACTCTGGAGATTGTACTACTCTTCCACCCCAAGGTTTGATAACTGAAATGCCGATGATGGCAAGTATACAGAGAGTTTGGGTTGTACCACCAATAATACCAGTTCTCCAAAATGAAGCAACAGATGTAAATCAGGAAAGTCTTGCTGCATCTAATTTATCTTGCCGGATAATATTGCGGATTCATAATTGGAGATTGATAACCATTTGGGGGTACAGTACCTCCCATACTGTTGGGTACAGGATTCACAACAGGAGGCTGATAAATGCTCATGGGTACAGTGCCCGTTGTATTGTTAGGAAAACCAGGACTTACAACAGGAGGCTGATAACCATTTGCGGGTATAGTGTTGGTACTGTTGGGTGTAACCGCATTTTGGCTGAATTCTTGGTAGCTAACACTAGAAATTGAACTAATCAAATTTTCGGCGCGAGGGTCATTATTGGGGCGTTGTACCATGACAGAGGCTATGTAGCGTTTGCCAGTTGGAACAATAATTAAACCTGCATCTGCCAGCATAGTACCAATATCGCCCGTTTTGTGGTATACTCTCGCGCCTGCTCCCAAACCGGATGGTAACAAAGTGTCTCTCTGGGTGCGACGCAAGATATCGAGCATGAGATCCCGTGATGGCATACTCACTAAATTTCCCTGACTCACAATCGCCATCAAATTCCCTAATTCCCTCGGAGTAGTGGTGTTTGTCCCTTGCAAATCCGGAAGCTTATTACGAATTGTTGTAGTTGTCAATCCCCAGTCCCGGAAACGCTGGTTTAACGCCTCCATTCCTCCTAGTCGCGCAATCAGCATATTTGTCGCAGTGTTGTCGCTGATTGTAATCATTTTAGTGACGACTTCCAGAGCAGTATACTGGGTTCCGGCGGGTTTATATTGCAGAGTTCCCGAACCGCCAGCTATCATCTCCTGTTGCATAGTTAGCATTTCATCCAGGCGAATTTTACCCGCGTCTACATCCTGGAAAAAAGCAATTAGAATCGGCACTTTAATTGTGCTAGCCGCCGGAAAACTGGTAGAGCCATTGATATCTACATAATTACCAGTATCTAAATCTACTAAAAATACTCCAGGTGTAAGATTTGGGTTGGTCGCCGCCAAATTTTGCACGGAATTTTTTAAGGAAACCATTTCCTGAGATAGGTATAAGCTCGAAGGTGCAGCTTGGGGAGTTTGGGTAGGTTGTGGCTGCGATCGCGCCACATTACTATTAGATTGCGGCGCAGAAGTTGTGCTGATGCGATTAGCCGGGTCTAAGACTGACAATGCTGTGCCAACAATTGCACCCATGCCAACACCCACAATCAACAACCGCACAATATATAACAAGGTTTTGGCCATTGGCTTTAACCGCGTTTTGGGCGATGAACGCCTGCCGATTTTTGGCTTTTCCATCCGCACTGTTTTCACCATCACAGCACCTGGTCGAAAGGGAGGAATTTTACCCTTCACACTAGGTATTGGTTTTACTGCCGTTGGCATGACTAATCCCGATTTTACCCTACGTGTAGCACTAGGGGTTGAGGGAGGACTGCTCAGTTTTTTTGGGCGTGTTAATGCCGCTTCTCGTCCATTGGCAGCTTGTTGCTGGCTGTTAGCTTTAACTTTCTTCTTTACCACTTTTTGAACTTTTTGTGGCGGCTGGCGGCGATTTAAGGGTTGACGCCGCGAGAAAGCTGTTAGTTCGTCACTTGACTCTGACACAGTTACTCCTTGTGACCCACTTGGCTGTTTTCTTGCAGACTCCTAACCCCAAACTTAATCTTTAAGCAAATATTAATACTCAAATTTCACTTTGCCACTAAGTAGCATTTTTGTGTTTAGTCTAAGCCATATTAAATATTTTGGGGGGATAATTGCGTATATATTAAACAAATAATTACAAGTTTTCACCATCCCTCTGATTTTTAAGGGCCCATTCTACTTGCTGCAAAATTCCCCGCAGCATGTATACTTCCCCAGTTTTCAGGTGAGCGCGATTATATATTTGGCGAAATTTTTCCATCCGACTAGCTGCCGTATGGGGATATACATAACCAATTTTTAATAATAATGATTCTAATTGCTGATAGTATCCTTCCACAACATCTAAAGGGGCGAGTTCAGTTTGGGTTAAGGTTTTAGTGTCAGGTTGCTGAGTACATTGTGACAATTCATAACAGCAGATTGCTACGGCGGTAGCCAAATTTAGGGCTACATAATCTGGACTAGTGGGAATGCGAACAAACCTTTGTGCATAATTTAATTCTTCATTGCTTAATCCCCGATCTTCCCTGCCAAAAATCAGTGCTACGGGTTTTTCTAGTTCCTCTAATAACCAGGGTAGTGCAGTGCGGGGGTTTTCTAAGGGTGTTTCCCAACTGCGAACGCGACCAGTGGTAGCGATCGCTCGTACACATCCATGCAATGCTTCTGGTAAAGTCGGCACTAATACCGCAGATTCGATAATTTCCTGAGCATGAACAGCCATCATCAAAGCTTCCGTCGATAACGGATCGCATTGGGGGTTCACTAATACTAAATTATATAGCCCGAAATTTTTCATTACCCTAGCGATCGCTCCGATATTTATCGGACCAGCTGGCTCTACCAAAACAATTCTTAATCCAGCCAAGCCCATTTTTTGCCTCCTGCGATCGCACCAAATGATATTTTTAGGCTAATTCTCAGCATTGTTATATTCTGCTAAAAAGTTTCCTTGACATCATTCTAAACTTTGCAGGTAAATGCCTACGCGTCTAATCCACTCAAACTAGAATTAGAATGGACGTGATGTTCTCTAGTAGCTATGCCAGACTCTTTGCCATTGCGCGATCGCTATCTTGCCTTAATCGATGAAATTGTCGAAACCACCCTCAAGGGCAAAATTAGCTCTGTTGAGATGGTGTACCAAATGCTGCTTAAAGGAATTACTTCCGGTACAGGGGAAGTCTTTGAGCTAGCTTTGAGCGAGCGCTTGAATGCTCTTCAAAATCAAGTCGATAGTGAAAAAGACGAACTCAAAAAAGCTAAGGCTACTCGGAGTTTGAGAGCCATTAAGACCATTCAAAGTCAATGGCAACGCTGGCAAGAGCAAAACAAAACCACAGAAGCGATCGCCTCCGCAGTTACAGAAATTACTACAGCTCCTGCTGATGAGCGTCTAGCGGTATTTTTACGGGTTACTGATCCTAATCAGAAGTATCCGCTAAATTTGCAACAGCTACAGCAATTATCAAAAGGATTACAGCAATTTGCCGAGGCAGATGCTGATTTACAACAATTTTCCGAAGGGATTACCCGTGGTTTAGCTTCTTGGCAGCGATTACAAGACAACTTGCTCAGTTGGATGTACGAGCAAAAAGAATCTTTGGGATTTGGCGGTGTACCGGGAGAACGTGGCCCTTGGGCAAGTTGGGCGAAACAACTCAACAGTGAGTTACCTCAAGCACTGTTTCGCACCTTAGCTATGGAAGAATCTGCAATAGAGTTTGCCGAGCGACAACGGGGGATCACCCTTAGAGATTGGGTGGAAATGGCATTGATTTTACAGTACTTGCAACGGGGACTAATTAGCTGGTTTGACCAACAAGCTTACGATATTAAGGCCGGGCCAAAGTTGTCCATTTCCACATTTTTGACCTTTGCGGTGATTTGGAGTCAGCTAGCAAGTGGTTTTGGGAGCATTGGGAAAGTATACAGCGATGCCTGTTCTCAAATCATGCTCCAGATATTGCGAACCTTTGCCCAGCGTCCATATTTTCCCTTTTACGGCGGGATTTTTGCCTCTTTTACAGGCACTTATTTGCGAGATGCCCTAGATTATTTGGATGAACCATTGCGTCAAGGCGAGGGAACCCAAGAAAAGGCGAGGATTTTGACACTTTTAGGCTATTCTCAGCGTGCTTTGGGACAATATCAGCGTTCTATTGATTTTCATCAGCAGGCATTAGAGATAGCTAGAAATGCAGGCGATCGCACCTGTGAAATTGCCAATCTCAACCACCTCAGCCGCACCTACGTACAACAGCAAAATTATGCTGAGGCAATTAACAACAGTCAACGAGCATTGATACTGAGTCGGCAAGCAGGCGATCGTACAGGAGAAGCAAACGCGCTGGTAAATTTAGGTTACAGCGAAGTCATGCAAGCTCAAGAACTGGAAAACTTAGAACCAGAAACTTATGAAGCTGCAATTAACTATTTGGAACAAGGTTTAAAATTATCAGAAAAATTAGGCGATCTTCAAAGTAAAGCCTTATGTGTCAGCAGTTTAGGAATTGCCTATCTAGTAATTGGAGAACACCAAACTGCAATTAAATATCTCGAAGATGGCTTTAAAACAGCACAAGTTTCCGGTGATTTGTATCTCCAAGGGCGTAACTTAGCTTATTTAGCAGAAGCTTATTATCATCTACAAAATTCAGAAAAAACTGTTTACACAGGCTGCTTGGGAATGTATCTTTTGGAGCAAATTGCCTCTCATGAATGGCGACAACCAGCAGGGTTACTGACAATTTTACAAGGGCAAATTGGGGCAGAAGCTTTCCAAAAGTTCTTACAGCAACATCGCCCGAAAATGATTGCGGTTATTGGTGTAGATGGGTATGATCACATTGCGCAATTGTTAGAAGAATATAAACAAGATATGTAAAAAAGTAATTTGTAAAAAAAGCAGGGAATTAAGCCCCCTTTTTAAGGTGGTTTAGGGGGATCTTCCGAAGCAAAATATCACGAACACCGAGCTTATTTTCGTATGTTTAAGAAGTTTGCTTCTTATCTGTTTGGTAAGCCTGCAATAGATATTCACCATTGAAATGAATTAGGTGAGTTGAATCATCAGCAACCCAAACATCTGTTTCCCAAGCAATCTCTGCCAGATATCCCACCATTGCCTTACGGCTGAGAAATGTTGTTACCATCACCAAAGGTATTTGGACATCTCTGAATAAGACTTCAAGTTCCTTCTTGCGTTTAGGATTAATTGGACCATGTGAGGTTACAGCTTCAATCAACACCAACCAGTTATTTTTGGTGAAGTGAATAATCACATCTGGGATTTTGCCGTGGGAATCAATATTAATGCCCAAATCTGCTAATACTGTTTCATCAAAGTAGGCAAATTTTTCATCTGTATCCCCAACATAGATGAGCTTTCCACCAGGAGTAAAACGAGGAGCAAAATCATTAATAATTTTTTCAATCAGAATATTCTGACCACCTGGCGATAAAGTTTTAATTTTTCCATTAATTACTATGGGAATACGAGATATTGCACGTTCTTGAGCATATTGCTTTTTTAGACTTTCAACTGAAGCCAGGTAGGTGCAAATGCTCTTATCCCATTCGTCAGTACCGTAGGTTCGTAATAGTTCGAGCGCACTTCCCTCGATTTGATATACAGTTTTAGGACTATTGATAGGACGACTTAAATCATCTGGATTAGCAATTATTAAAGCAGCATCCAAAAATTGATGTACTGTCTGTCGGCGAACTGTTTCCCGTGTATTAGGCTTATATGTTTTGCCATAATGTTGAGCCATAAAGTTCATCATCGGCGTAATTCCTATCAAAGGAGAAGTTGCTAATTGCCAAGAGTCGGTCGGTTTTAAGTCAAGCAACGCCAGGAGAGTTAAAGCAGACCGTTCGTTAAGCTGTGCCCGTGGAAGGCTCAATTGTGTCAAAATTTGCAGCGCTTCATCAATTCGAGACTTAGTTGCAACTGGATTATTCTCTGACAAATTTGACATACTCAATAGCTTATTTTCGATAAGTTCATCAATTTCCTGCAAAGAAGGAAACTGATCTTTAAACTCCGTCCCTAATGACAATAGCTGCTCCAAGTTAGGGTACTTTAATTTTCGCAAATCTGTTGCATTGACCTGAGTATGCCCATTGAACAACCGAAAAAAAGCATCGACTAGGGTTGAATTGAGATAAATAGCAAGCCCACGAGCTAAGGTAAGGCTAAGTCCACGCCCATCTTTGTGAAAGTAATTCAAGTGATTTTCAAAGCCGACACAGCTATAATTAAATTGGTTGGCATCATAAACCACCGCAACAACACGCCTTTTCTCTTCTTTCGATGAAAATCTTTTGCATAAGACATAATGCTCATTTGGTATTAGAAGATTTGCTGTTTCTTCTATATACACTATTGCTTGAGACTTTTTAGTTATTTTTGGGTGTTCTACATATCCATTCGCTAAATTCACCGGATAAATTAATGGAACAGTATTATTTTCTTGATTTATCCTTAGATAATCTTTTACTCGGAAATCTACTATCCGTCCGGTTGAAACTGTTAGCCCTAAATCTTTTAAAGTGCAGGTAAAAACTGCCATTCGCTGAACGATTTGTTGGCTAAGATTATCTGGAATAATATGAATAAACTGCTCTAGATCATCGGGGTTAACTAAGGCTGTATATGGTACAGAGTGTGACACGATCAAGTCATCATTAGCACTACAACTGCTATTTATGCTGACGCTGCTAGACTTTTGCTTTTGTTTCGTAGCTTGGATAATGATAGTTTCCTGCAAAACATCATCGTCACTAAATGCTTCTTGACGCGACTCAAAAAGATGTACTTGCTCTAAAGCCATCATCTCTAAAAACATTTTGCGGAAGTCACGGAAATATGGCCCATTACAAAAACTGCGCGGAGTAATCGCTACAAACTCCCCATTTGGTTTTAGAAGTTGTGCTGTAGCAGCCATAAAACCAGTATAAAGATTGCTGGTTTCCAAACCAATGGAACGTAGCAATTCGCGCATTTTGGAATGAGCATTGATTTTCAAATAAGGCGGGTTGAGAATAGCATGGGTAAATTCTGTTGCGTAGTTTACCGCCGTAGGCATCGCACTATTTAATAAACCAAGCTTTTGCAGCCTAACTGCGTCTTCGATAAAATCAGTCTCACGAATTTCGTAGTTTAAGGAAATACTTGCATAGTCGCATTCTTTTTTACATAATTCTAGAGTCTGATGCAAATATTTAATTAGAAAAGGGTCAATTTCATAAGCTACAACGCGCAAACTTGACGTGGGTTTTCGCTGCTTGCATACTTTTGCTACAAAAGCGGCTATTAATGAACCAATTCCTGCTCCAGCATCAAGCAAGGATATTTCAGGCAAATCCAGGCTATTAAACATCCCAGTCATCAATTGGGCTACTGAAGCGGGAGTCAGAAACTGACCCATTGAAGCTTTTTTGTCTTGCCTTAGCTTTAAACTTACTACAGCTCGATACAGATCCACTTCTGCAAGCAAGTTTCCACTTAATAGTTTGGCGAGGCTGGTAAACTCTAAACTACTGTTATGACTTGTTACTAACGCTCTACTACTTGATGGGAGGATCACAGTCTGTCTTCTTAATTGCTATCAAGTTTACAACTTTACGACATTTTTAGCTGAAGCAGACCACGTTTGCGATCGCGTTCCGCCCACCGTAGGCGATCGCGCTGTGCAAAACCTTAGTACAGGTTTGCTATAAGGATGCAAACGAACCGCCCACGCCACGCCGCCAACGTGCAACGTCTCGTAAAGAAGAAAGAAAGGATTCAAGTAATTAGTACAAGTTTATTTACTTAATACTTAAAGAAGTCCTGCTGATTCATATAATCGTTTAAGCATAGCTGAAATCTTCGTACCATAATCCAAATCTGCTGACCACCGCCCTGATAGCTGATCAATTAATGGCGCAATTCCCCGCGTGACAAAGCGAAATCTGGGATCTACTACTTCTTGTACCAAAGGTTCTAAACTAGCATAAGCTTTCAAATGTTGGATGTGTGCCCTAACTCCAATTCTGGCACTTGGAAAAGATGCAGCCTCTGAACCACCACCGATCGCACCTAAGCCTGCAAAGTTATTTTGCTCAGGTTTAATATCGCCACCAAACCGTAAAAATCCAGTTTCTACACACATTTGGCAAAAGGCAATGTCATAGTTCACGCCTTCTATACCTGATTCTTCTCGATAAAGTTTTGGGATGTCAGGAAAGCTTACTAAAGCATTTTCATTATTGTTTCTCAGAAATAATTGTAACTGGACTTCAGAAGTATTACCGTTCGACATCACCCGCGAAAATTGACCAGGGCAAACCGCCAAATTCGAGCGTAAGGTAACAGTACGCGTAGCAGCATCCCAAGTGACTGCAACGTTAAAATCTCGCAGTTCGATAGCTTTAACATAAACTATTTTGTGATAGGTAATACGATTAGTATTAGCTGCTTTTGAAAGGTCAATTCGCAGAAGGTCTACTAAATCAATGGGGATGTAAGCATTACCATTAACTAAAACACCTTGCTCTGTGTAACTTTGACCATTAATATTAATATTAATTGGCGGATAATTTGCTTCGGCTGGAGTTCCAGGAGTAGGATCAATTATCCGACTCCAAGTTACTAATCCATCGGCAATTCCTAAAGCAAAATCGCGGCGACGACTTTGCAGCAAAGCCCGATCCTCTGGATTGCTGAGAAACGCCACTTGCATCACCAAAGCTGGAAGCGTTGTCTGGCGACAAAATGCTAAATTACCCAACCCACTATCTGTATCTGGCTTGACTCCCCGATTCGGCAATTGAGGTACGCGCCGCAACAACCCCACTAGCAATTGTTCAGCATTACTCTTGCGATCGCTATTATTAGTTATATAGAAAACGCCAGCCCCACGCACAGAAGGGCTGTTAGCCGCATTAGATTCAATTTCTAGGGCGACATCACCCCGCCGACCACGAGAATTAATCCAGGTGATAGTTTGGGCGGCACTCAAGTCATCAGGGACTGCCAAAATTTCGACATTCCGCGCTCTCAATTCCGTGACAATCAAATCTCGCAGCAGAATCATTTCTTTAGCTTCAGTTGTACCACCTGCGATCGCACCTGGATCGACTCCTCTAGCTTCTTTGCCTCCGTGAGCCGCCGAAATAAAAATACGCCCCATTTTAAGTAATTCCTCTGATAAAATTAAATGTAAGCAATTATATAAATCATTCTTGGTCTAACAACAAGAATATAATAGCCATCAGAAGTCTAAAGTCATTTATCCTTTGTTATTTCTCTAAAGTTAATGTCCAGGGAGTGGAGAGTGGGGATGAGGGAGCAGGGGAAGCAGGGGAGGCAGGGGAAGAAGAACTATTGATTAATGCCCAATGCTCAATGACAAATGACAAATGACAAATGACAAATGACCAATGACCAATGACAAATGACAAATGACCAATGACTAATGACTAAGTATATGCAAATCCCCCGCTTGCACCCAGACACAATTGAGGAAGTTAAATTACGGGCTGATATTGTAGATGTCGTCTCGGAATACGTAGTTTTACGCAAACGCGGGAAAGATTTTGTCGGTTTGTGCCCCTTCCACGATGAGAAATCTCCCAGTTTCACAGTCAGCCAGACTAAACAAATGTACTATTGCTTCGGTTGTCAAGCCGGAGGAAATGCCATTAAATTTGTCATGGAGTTGGGGAAGCGTTCTTTTGCTGATGTGGTGTTGGATTTAGCACGGCGTTACCAAGTACCTGTACAAACTCTCTTACCCGAACAACGCCAAGAATTACAGCGTCAGCTATCTTTGCGTGAGCAGTTATATGAAGTTCTGGCAACGTCCGCACAATTTTATCAACACGCCCTCAGACAATCACAAGGGCAAAAAGCACTTCAATATTTGCAATCTAACCGCCAATTCAAAGAAGAAACAATACAGCAATTTGGTTTAGGTTATGCCCCCGCAGGTTGGGAAACTCTATACCGTTATTTAGTGGAAGATAAACACTACCCAGTACAAATACTAGAAAAAGCGGGATTGATTAAGCCACGGCGGGAAGGAGGCGGTTATTATGATGTATTCCGCGATCGCTTAATGATTCCCATCCGCGATGTTCAAGGGCGTGTCATTGCCTTTGGTGGTAGAACCTTGACTGATGAACAGCCCAAATATCTGAATTCACCAGAAACGGAGCTTTTTAGTAAAGGTAAAACATTATTTGCCCTCGATCAAGCCAAAGGTGGAATTTCTCAACTCGATCAAGCAGTAGTGGTAGAGGGATATTTTGATGCGATCGCTCTCCACGCTGCTGGTATTAATAATGCCGTAGCCTCACTCGGTACAGCTTTAAGCCTAGAACAAGTGCGGTTAATATTACGCTACACAGAGTCGAAACAATTAGTACTCAACTTTGATGCTGATAAAGCCGGAACCAATGCCGCCGAACGAGCGATCGGTGAAATTGCCGAATTAGCATACAAAGGCGAAGTTCAGCTAAAAATTCTCAATTTACCCGATGGTAAAGATGCTGATGAATACTTGCATAGCCACACCCCAGAAGATTATGGAGAACTGCTAAAAAATGCGCCACTTTGGTTAGACTGGCAGATTCAGCAAATTATTCAAAACCGTGATTTAAAACAGGCTACTGATTTTGGGCAAGTAACTCAGCAAATAGTCAAATTACTTAAAAATATAGCTAATAGTGATACACGCAACTATTACGTTTCCTACTGTGCAGAAATACTCAGCTTAGGAGATACCAGACTTATACCCCTACGAGTCGAAAATCTGTTAACTCAAATTGCTCCCCCTCCGGCTACATACTCTAAACCTGTGTCAGCAAGAATTGCATGGGGAAGTAGCAAATCCCCACTCCGTACAGACGCAATTAATCGCGTCTCTACCCACTCCCCACTCCCCACAGAACGGAGCCTTTTAGAACATGCAGAGGCGTTATTACTGCGAATTTACTTGCATTGTCCTGAACAGCGTCAAGTGATTATTGACGAACTAGAGGAGCGAGATTTGCAATTTAGCCTTTCCCACCACCGATTTTTATGGCAACAGATTTTAGAAATTTCATCCGTTGATGGAGAGACGAGAAATTTTGCGTCTCCACCAGATTTAATTTCCCGCCTGCAAGACCAGTTTTTAGAATTTGGTAGCGAGATGGGGTTAATTTCCCATTTATTCCATGTGGATGAAAAAACCCAAAAAGAAATACTTCGGACTCCGCAAGTGGTTCAAGCTGCGATCGCTTGCATGGATTTAGTGATGCTTGAAAAACGCTATCGCCACTTTTTGAAATTATGGCAACAAACCGATCCAGAAGCTGAACCAGAGCGTTATGAATCTTATTATCAGGCTTTCTACGCTGAAAAAATCAAGCTGCAACAAATAGACCGACAACGGTTATTTTCCATTACAGAGTTATTGTAGTTTCGGTTTACCAAGAAAGGCAGAGGAGAAAGGGTAAAGGGCAGAAGGAAAGAAATATGAATAAAAACTTTAGTTCTGGGTTATTGCCCAGTTTCAAAAAAGAGCTACAGAGTAAGAATATACAGCTAGATTTTAAACACTAAGTAGACAAAGTAAAAATAAGTTTCTCGGCTTAAAAACTCCATCTGGCTTTGAAAACTGCGATAGCGCGTAGTCGGTGTGGGAGATGAATGTGCATCCATTCCTAAGCCCCGCGCCATCAATACGGCTCTCTTCATATGCAATGGATCGCTAACAATAAGAAACTTGGTTAATTGGTGAGCATTCGCTACTTTCAAAGCATTTTTGAGGTTCTGGTGAGTTGTACGAGATTGAGTTTCAGTGAGAATATCAGCAGCTTTTACCTGTTGTGCGAGTGCATAATTTTTTCCAACTATAGCTTCAGCTAATTCATTACTCTCGCCAACTCCGCCAGTAAAAATGATTGTATTAACAGATCCATTTTTATATAAGTTAATGGCGTGGTTAATTCGCTCCCTGAAAACAGGAGATGGTTCTTTTCCCCAAACTGCTGCTCCTAAAACAATTGCTGCATCTGCCTTGATATTATTAGTACTGCTGCCATATAAGTAAATACTTGAGGCAGAAAAAGCGATCGCCAGCAACAAGGCAGATATCAAAGCCAATGTAACCCAAATTAACCATTTTTTGGGAATTTTGTAATTGAGCATGGGGCGCTGTTGAAAGAGTAATCCTTAAGAACAAAGATTAGCGATCGCGTTTAGCAGAACGGCGTGATGCCGACGAACGCGCACCAGGCTTATCGCCATTTGTGGCGGGTGGTGCTGCCTTACGTCTAGTTGATGTCTGTGGTAACGGGTTAGCAGTACGAGCCGGACGCTTATCACGTTCGGTTTTGGCTCTGTGTTGCCGTCCATTTGGGATTGGTTCGGCATTGGTATCGGGGTTAGGAGTAAAACCAGCCACTACTTCCCTTGGCAAGCGCTGCTCGATCAGTTTTTCAATATCTTTCAATAGAGGATATTCATCAACGGATACCAGTGATATCGCTTCACCTGACGCGCCAGCGCGGCCAGTACGCCCAATGCGATGAACATAATCCTCCGGTACATTGGGTAGATCGAAGTTAACTACATGAGGCAGTTCGCTGATATCAAGACCCCTAGCAGCAATGTCTGTCGCCACCAATACCTGTAAGCTGCCATTTTTGAACTTTGCTAGAGCATTAGTACGCACCGGCTGACTCTTATTCCCGTGGATGGCCAGTGCTTGAATGCGGTCTTCGCCCAATTGCTTAACCAAACGGTCAGCACCATATTTAGTGCGGGTGAACACTAGCACTTGATACCAATTATCTCGGCGAATCAGGTGAGCAAGTAATTGGCGTTTCTTGTCACGGTCTACCTGGTAAATTTTTTGTGCGATTGTCTCGGCGGTAACGTTGCGGCGTGCTACCTCAATCATCGTCGGGTTATTCAGCAGTCCGGCGGCGAGTGTCTTAATTTTGTCCGAGAAAGTAGCGAAGAATAGCAAATTTTGCCGCTTTTTAGGTAATAGTGAGAGGATGCGGCGGATATCATGAATGAAGCCCATGTCCAGCATCCGATCTGCTTCATCTAGCACCAAAACCTCAATATGCGAGAGGTTCAGCGTCCCTTGCTGTACATGGTCTAACAGTCGCCCTGGAGTAGCAACTAGAATATCTACTCGGTTCTTCAAACGCTGTTTTTGCAGATTAATACCGACTCCGCCGAACATCACCATCGAGTTTAACTGCAAGTACTTGCCGTACTCGCGCACGCTTTCTTCTACCTGTGCAGCGAGTTCACGAGTTGGGGTAAGAATCAGCGCCCGGATTGGCGGGTATCCCTTATATGTAGCTTTGATGCTCTTGTCAGACGACAACCGATGCAGAAGCGGTAGAGTAAAACTAGCAGTCTTTCCAGTACCAGTTTGTGCCCCAGCTAGTAAATCGCTACCCGACAATACAGCAGGAATCGCCTGTATTTGAATTGGCGTGGGTTCAGTGTACCCACGTTCGATAACCGCACGGATAATTTCATTGGACAAGCCGAGATTAGAAAAAGACATAAAACTCCAAAAATAACATCGGCCTGTCGCCAATGGCGGCGTCAGTCTTAGGCGGACGGATAAAAAAGCGTTGAAAGGCTGATGGGCAATAGCGCAAAGACTGAAGAGCGAGTGCCGCAATTCCACATCTTAACAGATTGTAGTCGATTGTGTGGTTTAAAGTTGCTCTAATTCAGTGTTGTGTTAAATTAGCATTACTTGGAATGTAAAGTGTTGAACAATTAGGAGAAATTCGTTATCGCAATCCAAAAGCAACTGATTAATTCACAAATCAAGTCACCTAGTGTCTTCTTGATTGACCATGAGAATAACAATCGTGGTCTGATCGACACCAATGAGGCGCTACAGCTAGCCGAAAGCTTAGAGCTTGACTTAGTTGTAGTCTCGCAAGGTAAAGAGGCTCCAATCGCCAAGATTCTCAACTATGGCAAGCTTCAGTATCAAAAGAAAAAACGTCAGAGCCAGAGTGCTAGACCCACGGTAAAGGAAGTTCGATTTGGTCTAAACGTGGGCGTGGCTGATTACAATTTACGCATCGAACAAGCAGGCCAGTGGTTGAGTAAAGGCGATTCAGTCAAGTTTGCCATCCGTTTACGAGGCCGAGAACATCAATATCGTGACAAAGCAGGAGAAATGCTAGACCGAATTGCAAATGATCTTAGTCAAGTAGGTAAAATCCAGTCGTTGGATAAACGCGCACTAGTTGTTCAAGTGATTCCTGCCTAGTTAATCTTGCGATCGCTAGAGGATATCTTTGTACCAGCTGGTAAGGAACGAAAAAAACTGGAGGCAACACTGTAGCTTCTATGGAAAAAACATTGAAATTATCCCCACTAAAGATAGCAAGGGGATTTTTTCGCTGGGCATCCACTCGTACTTGCACAGAGAGAGAGCTACACTGGAAATGAGGATGGAATCTTAAACCAGTAAGGGATGCCATAACCCCAAGTACTGGGACATAGAAACATCTCAGATCCTTTGTACAAATATTTATTTTTGCAAGCCGCACTGAGATTTGAAAGTGCGGCTTTTGGATTTATCTAATGCGCTTTACGTAAAGCAGGGTGAGCTTGCACCCGAAGGTGTTTGGGTAACACGTTATCAAGTACGGCAGAACAAGAAAAAATACTGTTACTTTTATTAACAGTCTCCGTGAGGAATTTTTCACGAATTTTATCTATTTTCTCAAGGTTATTTTTAAGTTTTTCATTTGCGGTATTCAACAGATATTCAGTATCAATTTGAACTTTACTTTCTAAGTATTCACTTATTTCTATTGCATGATTAATCCTTTCTTGAGCTATATAATTAAGCTTGCCAGCTAAAAGGTAAAGTTTGTTATCAAACTAGGTAGTTATTTCTTTGTTACTCTCTCTCACAACTTCCTTATACCAATTCTGTATGAAGATGCGCTAAACCATATTTAAGAACAATGAAGAAAAACGAACCACAAAGGACGCATAGACACGAAGTGGCTTCCCGCAGGGTAGGACACAAAGAAAGAAAGAATTTAAGAAGGTTTGGCGCAGCCTCACAAAGAAATGGTATTAGCTGCACCTTCAAATTGTTTAATAAGACCTCCAAATAACCATCACATCATCTATCCACACTCTTTTACAGCATAATTAGCAAGCAAATATCCTCCGAAAAATAACACTCCTTTTCAGGAGTGTCGAGGATAAAATAATGACTAACAAATAAGTATAAATTTGGTGGACGATTATCAAACAATATTATTTAGTGTTTGACAAAAATATATAGTTGCTTTGCCTAAAATCTGTTGTGCAAAACTGTTGCCTTGCCTACCTTGGACACGCCTACGCTACACTCAAAATAACTTGTGCAGTGTAGCTCATCCTAGACATCGCCCTACAGATAACTTAATTATTTCTTTTACCTGATTGACCAGTTTGATTTGAAATTTGGTACTTTTGTATAACCCGCTCAATTTGGCAAGTCACCGCATCTATTCTATATTTAACCTTATCAAAATCAATATTCACCCAAATATAGGCTTTGTCAGGTCTTTTTTGCTTGTAGTTCATATATGGCTTTACTTGTCAAGATATTTTGTTATATCTACACAATATAGTCATTTATATTTATAAACTACTTTCTCTAGACGTATAAGTAGATATGCTTAATATTTACTTAAGGTTTTACACGGTAATTTGTAGGGCTACAAGCTATGGTACACCACTAAAAAAGACGCGATATTCCGCGCCTCTGGCAGCTAAAATTCAAATTTTAAATATTAGCTTAAACCTTTGTTTGTAGATATTGCACTAACTGCGGTGCTTGCATCACTCCCTCAATTCTATCCACAGGCTGACCCTGCTTAAATAGTACTAAGGTTGGTAGAGCGGCAATTTTATACTGAGTAGCCAAATCTGTGTATTTCTCTGTGTCGATTTTGACAATTCGCAGGCGATCCTTAAGTTGGGCATTGACTTGCTCTAAAATTGGCACCATCATTTGGCATGGGCCACACCAGTCAGCATAAAAATCTACTAATACAGGTACATCAGAAGCAGACAGCATCTCTTCAAAGCTGCTAAATTGCTTTTTAGTTGCCATGTGATACACACCGATTTTCAATTGTTTGTTTCAATAGTAATTCTTAGAAAATAAAAGCGGTATAGGTTTATGGGTTTTTGTTGGAAAAGGATTAAATTACTCAATATAGGATGATTTGCCAGCAAAAAATCTTAAATAATTATAATAAAATTCGTATATTATTCTTGTTTGTGTATATAGGTTAAATATGTATTTAAACCTATCTTGACCAAGCACATCACTATAGGGGTTCTCTGTTGAGTAGGTACATAACCCCACCTTCAACCTCCTAAGAGCAAGTAAGAAGCTTGCTCTGATGTAACTCATTTGATTAGGAAAAGCTATAACTGCCATTCCTAAAAGTGATACCTACGATGCTTGTAGCTGCAACACTTTCTAGTGTATGTAATCGGGCGATGTCTACAATGAGCTATTAGGCATCATAGCTATAAATTAAATCAACAATATGTTGCTTTAAGTTATTCATCAATTAAGAGAGAAATAACTATAGATATTTAATTATCCAGACAATATTCAGATGTTCCCTAAATCGCCATAAGATAATTAGCGCGGTATTTCTAAGATTGAGGAACATTAAATGACAATATTACAAGATAAAGTTGCAATTGTCACAGGTGCATCACGAGGGATTGGACGAGCGATCGCAATTGAATTAGCCTCACAAGGAGCGATCGCAGTTGTCAATTATGCCAGTTCCAGTGCGGCGGCTGAAGCAGTTGTTACAGAAATTACAGATGCGGGAGGTCAAGCGATCGCTATCCAAGCAGACGTTTCTAAAGGCGATCAAGTAGACACATTAGTTAACACCGTGATGGAAAAGTTCAGCCGTGCGGATATTTTAGTCAATAACGCAGGTATTACCCGCGACACACTGCTTTTGCGTTTGAAGCCAGAAGATTGGCAAGCTGTGATAGACCTTAATCTAACTGGTGTTTTCCTATGTACACGCGCCGTCAGTAAAATCATGCTCAAGCAGCGATCGGGGCGGATTATCAACATTACCTCCGTTGCTGGGCAAATGGGCAATCCAGGTCAGTCAAACTACAGCGCCGCCAAAGCAGGTGTAATCGGCTTTACCAAAAGCGTAGCTAAAGAACTAGCTACTCGTGGGATCACCGTTAACGCCGTCGCCCCTGGATTTATCACCACCGATATGACCAGCGACCTCAACAACCCCGAAGATATTCTGAAATACATCCCACTCGGCCGTTTCGGTCAACCTGAAGAAATCGCTGGGATGGTACGCTTCCTAGCCGCCGACCCCGCCGCCAACTACATTACCGGACAAGTTTTTAATGTCGATGGCGGTATGGTAATGGCCTAAATAGTTGAGGGGTAGCGATTGTTCATAGTTGGTGCTTTAGCGCTAAAGCGCCAACTATGAACTTATTAATCAAGCTTGACGCTATCCGTGCAGCTATTCTAGTAGGGTAGTTGCATTAATTTTTTCAGGCAAAGAAGCACTTGTGGGGGCGCTTGCCAATCGCTACTTTAAGCAAGAATATCAGATAACTTGAATAAGTCTGCTTACATTAGGATTTACGCATAAAGATTCTTTAGGAAAATTGGATGTAAATATTATTAACGCTGCCAATCATACATTAATCGTCCATGACGATCGCGCACAAGTTCCCATTCTCCATGACGATATGGTTGTCCGTGATAACTTACAGAGCGATAGCGTCGTCTATAGTGTCGTCGATTCCTCTGGTGTTGATAATAATATCTTCCAGTCCGTTGCCGTCTATGATAACGTCGTCGAGTCCGTCGATGAGCTAACAAAAGCTCTTCACTTTGCCCTCCAACTAATTTTGTCTGTGCGTCAATACTCTGTTCATTAAGAACATTGTTTAGAGTATTATCCTTGGCTTCAGCCAAAGCAGGTGGATAAATGAAGGCTAATAGCAGTAATACAATTGAGGATAGCTTTTGGAAACGGTTCACGTTTTTGCTTTTCCTAGACTATTGGTAATGATTTTATTTAATACTTAAGTTGAACAACTATATAGCTCAGAATTCACAAACTTAAGGGGAGCAAAAGTAACACAAGTACTTAATATGAAATACAAAGATACTTAACTATAACGGCAACCAGATAATGTACATCTGTTATATAGCAAATAGACACAACAGCGTTCTTGAAGAAGAATTCATTTGGATTTTTAAGGATTTATTTATAAAAATTGCAAAATAAAAATATGAGCGCCGATACCTATATCGCGCCAATATTATCATTTATTACTATTTTTTAATTGTTTAGAGCATGTTATTTTTTGGCAAGTAAAATCTGTTAAATGAGTTTAAAAAATCCTTTTAAGGCAAACTAATAAATAGATATAAAATCTTGCTGTATCTAAGTTTCTTAATTACGTTAGCGCAGCGTTAGTGAGGAACGAACGTCGGAACGAGCGTCCGTAGGAGCGTCATTACAAATTGCGTTAGCGCAGCGTTCGCGTAGCGTCTCGTAGAGAGGAACGAGCGTCATTGCGTTAGCGTAGTGGGGCAAAGCCCATTGCAAATTTTTATTAACTTAAGTTTGAATTTTTGGTGGACTGAATAAACCATATAGGACTAATGTTTGATTTCTGAAAAAGCTCGGTACAAATTAAAAGCCTAATTCCCTATTCCCTACTCCCTACTCCCCACTCCCTACCCACGGAGATAATTTCAAAAATCAAATACGATTCCTATAGTAGGGCTAGCATTACAATGCTTACCCTACAAAGAATTAAGGCTGTTGACGTATCCTTTGCCAGATAGTAAAGCCCAAAAGAATGATAATGCTACTGGCGGTAGTCAGCATCACAGCCAAACTCATGCCTTGTATTCTCATAGCCAGCAAGTTAAAAACTAAGGTAATTGACCAAAGTGTGAACGCAGCATGGCGCTGAGAAAGTCCCCAAGCAAGTAAGCGGTGGTGCAAGTGGTCTTTGCCAGGAGTACTCAGAGGGTTATTTCCTGCTAATAGCCGTCGCACAAATACTTGAGTGGTGTCTAGTACTGGCAATAACAAAAATAAAACCGTGGGAATTAGCGCATAAACTGTGTTTTGTTGTAGCCTACCTAAAATACTGGTTGCTGCTAATACATAGCCGAAAAAGTATGCTCCGGCATCACCCATAATGATCCGCGAAGGGTGAAAATTGTGACGTAAAAAGCCCAGTGCAGCACCTGCCAAGGCTGCTAACACCAAGATTGCTGCTGCACGATTGTTAAACTGGGCTGCAACACCCAACAAACTCATGGCGGTAATAAAGCTGATTCCTCCCGCTAAACCATCCATACCATCCATCAAGTTGATGGCATTGGTAATTCCTACTACCCAAAGTACTGTTAACGACATAGACAGGAGCGAGTCTATGGGAGTACCAAACATAACATGAATACTGATACCATTGGCTACCAGTAATAGCGCCGTAAGGATTTGCGCCCACAAACGAACAGAGGGCGGTAAGCCGAATTGATCGTCGATAAAGCCTACAAGGACTAATATCGAACCCCCCAACAGAATAGTCAGTACCTGAGCCAATACATTTTGGAGTTCGATAGGTCGTAAAAGGCTAGCTAATATCAGTGCGGCAATCACACCCGCGTAGATAGCCAGCCCTCCTGCATTGGGCAAAGGTTCTCGGTTGAGCCGCCGGGCGTTGGGTTGGTCAGCCCAACCTACCCGCAAGGCGAATTTGCGTACTGTCGGAATTAAACGCCACGTTACAAGGCAAGCCAAAAGAAACGTAAATACTACCGCCAACCAGCCGGTGCCGCTAGGGTCGGCAATACCGAGGGACTTAAGGGAGTTGTCTAGATTCATCTCCCAATTCAAGCATTACTGCCTGTATGTAATATGAGCATCACCTGTATATTAATCAATTTTTTTATTTCCATTTGTAACTTGAGCCGCTTGGAAGATTAGCACTCTGGCGCTGTGAGTGCTAAATTGTCTAATGGAAGCGCTAGAAAAATAAAACATGGCGAAAATTATTGCATTTGACGAGGAATCGCGGCGATCTCTAGAAAAGGGTGTTAACGCCCTTGCCGATGCCGTAAAAATCACCTTGGGGCCCAAAGGTCGCAATGTCCTTTTAGAGAAAAAATTTGGCGCACCTCAAATTGTCAACGATGGTATCACTGTTGCCAAGGAAATTGAATTAGAAGATCCTTTGGAAAATACTGGTGCAAGACTCATCCAGGAAGTGGCCTCAAAAACTAAAGATGTCGCTGGGGATGGTACAACCACCGCAACAGTTTTAGCACAAGCCTTGATTCGGGAAGGTTTGAAGAACGTCGCGGCGGGTAGTAACCCTGTTAGCTTGAGACGGGGGATCGACAAAACCATTGAGGCACTTGTAGAAGAAATTGCCAAGATAGCCAAGCCAGTAGAAGGAAGTGCGATCGCTCAAGTTGCCACTGTCTCTGCTGGTAACGATGAAGAAGTTGGCCAAATGTTAGCCCAAGCAATGGAAAAAGTCACCAAAGATGGTGTAATTACCGTTGAAGAATCTAAATCTCTCACAACTGAACTAGAAGTAGTTGAGGGGATGCAGATTGACAGGGGTTACATTTCACCCTACTTTGTCACCAACAACGAGCGCCAAATCGTGGAATTTGAAAACGCCCGGATCTTGGTTACTGATAAAAAAATTAGCAGTATCCAAGATTTAGTGCCGATTTTGGAAAAAGTCGCCCGTTCTGGTCAGCCTTTGCTGATTATTGCTGAAGATGTCGAAGGTGATGCTTTGGCAACTTTAGTAGTGAACAAAGCGCGGGGTGTGCTTACTGTAGCTGCAATCAAAGCACCTGGGTTTGGCGATCGCCGCAAAGCTTTGTTAGAAGATATTGCTATTCTCACCGATGGACAGTTGATTTCGGAAGAAATCGGCTTAAGTTTGGATACTGCTGCTCTAGAAGCGTTGGGAACTGCCCGCAAAATCACCATTGACAAAGAAAGCACCACAATTGTTGCTGGTAGCGTCACCAAGCCAGAAGTACAAAAGCGGATTGGTCAAATTCGCAGACAGTTGGAAGAAACTGATTCTGAATACGATCAAGAAAAACTGCAAGAACGCATCGCCAAGCTCGCTGGCGGCGTGGCAGTGATTAAAGTAGGTGCGGCAACCGAAACCGAACTTAAAGACCGTAAACTGCGAATTGAAGACGCGCTCAACGCTACTAAGGCTGCTGTAGAAGAAGGTATTGTTCCTGGTGGTGGGACAACCCTAATTCACTTAGCTAAGGCGGTAGAAGCGATTAAAAACACTCTAGAAAATGACGAAGAAAGAATTGGGGCTGATATTGTCGAACGAGCGCTAGAAGCCCCCTTGCGCCAAATAGCAGACAACGCTGGTGCTGAAGGTTCTGTAATCGTCTCGAAAGTCCGGGAGAGCGACATCAACACTGGCTACAACGCCGCTACTGGTGAATTTGAAGACTTGATTGCTGCTGGTATTATCGACCCTGCCAAAGTCGTGCGTTCAGCTTTGCAAAACGCTGGTTCTATTGCTGGTTTGGTCTTAACTACCGAAGCGATCGTTGTTGAAAAGCCTGAGAAGAAATCTGCTGCTCCGGCCCCTGATATGGGCGGTATGGGCGGTATGGGCGGCATGGGTGGCATGGGCGGTATGGGTGGCATGGGCATGTTCTAACTTCTGCTCACCGAAGAGGCAGGGGGGAAGGGAGCACGGAGCAAGGGGAGCAAGCCCTTCCAAAAACTGCGTGGAGTGCAGCGAAACACGGTATGAAGCCCCGTCCTTTTTCGTTCGCTTGAACTGGGGCAAAGTACAAGCTCCGTCTCAGCTTTTCCCTCTGATCCCTTGCCTGTTTTGACTCAGATAAATATTTTTTCAGCAGTTTGTCTTACCAAGGCAAACTGTTTTTTTATACTTACCATTGCTGATTCAGAAGCAATATGTTATCTGTATTGCTGGTAACTCACTGAACCTAAATAAATTTACAGCAGTTTTCATCTATTAAAACCACACTTATCGAAGGGGCACAGCAATGCTCATTAGTGTCAACTTAAGCTATTTATTAGCTTAACTGTTGGCTACCTCATCCGCCTGGAACTAAAGTTCAAGGCTAATAGCTAAAGTCTACTGAAGTAGACTAAAGATTCTTGGGGATATTTAGTAATCAAAAGATTACTTTTACTATTAGTAAGAAACTTCAGTTCCTTGCGGGACATGACTTTTACGTTAAGTTAACACCAATGAGCAATGCTATGCCCCTACAACTAAAAATAGCTGTAATTATGAAACTTTTCAGTGGTTAGTTCTAAATACAACTAACTACCAATAAAATGCTGATGACCAAGTTAGCAACCTAAATAATTACTTAATCTAAAAATTGCCGTATTTATATTAGTTTTTGTTAAATTACATTTAACCGATTATTAGCCACTAGTCAATTATTTTTACTAATGACTAATGACAAATGAATAATAGCTATTAGGTAATATTGCATGGCACGAAAACTGAGTCGCCTTCCTAAAATAATCACCAAGGTATATGAAGATGAGTTCCATCATAAACCTGGGACTATACCCGGAACCATTTTTATTGATGCAGATGCTCCACCACCGATAATTTTTTTGATTGACTATAACCAAACCAATTTTATCCGTGAACAAATAGCAACTCCAGAAGAATGTATTCCATATTTGCAGAGAGAGTCGATTTCTTGGGTAGACGTACAAGGTTTAGGTAGTCAAGACATATTACAACGATTAGGTAACGTTTTTAAGTTACATCCTCTAGTTTTAGAAGATATAGTTAATGTACCGGAACGCCCCAAAACAGAGGATTATGAAGACCAATTGCTATTCATTGCCCGCATGGTAGTACCAAAGGAAAGAATATGTGGTTTTCACAGCGAGCAAGTAAGTTTGATATTAGGAAAAAACTATTTGCTGACAGTACAAGAAGAACCAGAACATGATTGCTTTGAAGCGGTGCGATCGCGAATTGAAAAAAACAAAGGGATCATTCGCAAACAGGGAGCCGATTATTTAGCTTATGCCGTGTTAGATGCAATTATTGATGGCTTTTTCCCAGTGCTGGAGCTTTATGGGGAGCGAATTGAAGAGTTAGAAGAAGAAGTAATAATTAAACCTACTCCGCAAACACTACAAAATATTTATCAAATTAGGCGAGAATTACTGCAATTACGTCGTGCTATCTGGCCCCAGCGAGATGCAATTAATTCTTTAATTCGTGATGATCCCGATTTAATTAGTGAAGAAGTACGAATTTACCTGCGAGATTGTTATGACCATACAGTGCAAGTGATGGATATGGTAGAAACTTATCGAGAACTAGCATCTGGTTTAATGGATGTGTACCTTTCGGCAGTGAGTAATAAAATGAATGAAATCATGAAGGTACTAACGATAGTTTCAACAATTTTTATTCCACTGACTTTTATTGCCGGAATATATGGTATGAATTTCAATACTGAAAAATCTCCATATAATATGCCTGAGTTGAACTGGTATTGGGGCTATCCACTTTGCTGGGCAGTGATGTTAGCGATCGCACTTGGATTGCTGTTGTTCTTTTGGCGACGAGGCTGGCTGCAAAATTCTGTAACAATTAAACGTAATTAAAAATTGTAGATGGATAATGAGTCAAATATACATTCATTAGCATCAGGAGTTAATATTTTAACTTATGAGGAGTAGCGACCAAAATTTAGTAGTTTTAACGATTTATATTATCGGTGTTTCATACATTTTTAACCGGATGGTTGAATCTATCGATGATCAAATTAAGTTTGAGTTTAAAAAAGGAATCGTTGACGAGCAACTCAAAGAACACAATCTCGATGATAAAATTGGAATTTCCTTTAAACTCAAATCCTCATATCCAATTGACGATTTGAAAGATTTAGGAATTAGCATTGAAAATAAATCTGATAATGTTGCTGTATACGTTGACTGGGACAACAGTTCTTTAGTAGTTGAACATAGCAAGCAATCACGCCGCGTAATTAGGAAATCACCAGATTTAACCCGCGACTTAGCAGTACCCCAAAGTCCTAGCTTGATTGCTCCCAAAAAAACACTTTCTGAAACAGTGACAGCAGAAGATGTATTTGAGCGCGATCAAGTAGCTGGAACCTATTCAGCAAAAAAACCACTAATTGATATCAACGGGCTGCAAAAAGGGCAAAAAAAATTGTACAACGACTTTATTAACAGAAAAAAGGAGTTGGACTTTTCCCTGCAACTGGTACTAAGGATATCTGAGGTGCGTTTAGGTCTAGCTCCAGGTCGTGATTTTCCTCCCATTAGCATTATCAATTGTCCTTTCACAGTCAGGAAACTACCTTGGACTTACGCTCTACCTTGGAATAAAAAAAAGTAATACCTGTCAACAGGCTACGTCAACAGTAAACTGGATCTAAGGAGAGAGTAGGCGCAGGCGGTTGCAGATCAGTCATAGCTACTGGTTTGAGGAAAGTCCGGACTCCCGAAAGACCAAACTTGCTGGATAACGTCCAGTGCGAGCGATCGTGAGGATAGTGCCACAGAAAGATACCGCCAATAATAAGGGAACAGGGAATAGGGAATAGGGAATAGGGAAAGAAAAACCCTACTCCCCACTCCGTACAGACGCGATTAATCGCGTCTCTACCCACTCCCCAATCTTTGGTAAGGGTGCAAAGGTGCGGTAAGAGCGCACCAGCAGTATCGAGAGGTGCTGGCTCGGTAAACCCCGGTTGGGAGCAAGGCGATAGGAACTACGGTTGGTCTTTTACCAGTTCCGCTCAATGAGAGCCGCTAGAGGCGTTTGGTAACAAGCGTCCCAGATAGATAACTGCCCTCGCAAGAGAACAGAACCCGGCTTATGTCCTGCTCTCTCCCCCCTTTTTTATTGCTGAGTGCTGAGTTAGAAGAGACGCGATGAATCGCGTCTGTACAAGAGTTAGAAGTTAGTATTTTTCCCCTGCCTCCAATGCCACTTGCCTATCCACGCCGTCAACGGCAACTCGAAAGTTTAGTCCAAAAATTAGGTTTGTCCCTAGAAGCACCTATAAAGTGGGAATTGCTAGATTTAGCGCTAACTCATCCTACTGTCTCTGATTCGGCAAATTATGAACAACTGGAGTTTGTTGGCGATGCAGTGGTGCGGTTGGTGTCGGCTGTTGTGTTATGGGAAAATTATCCTGATTGTCCAGTAGGCGATTTTGCGGCAATTCGTTCGGTGTTGGTGAGCGATCGCATCCTCGCCCAATTGGCCAGAGTTTATGGTTTAGAGTTATACTTACTAGTCGCTGGTAGTGCTACCGCCGATAAAGTTGGTCAAGAGTCACGACTGGCAGATGCCTTTGAAGCAGTTCTGGGTGCGCTTTACTTAAGTACTCAAAATCTGGAACTGATCCGCTCTTGGCTAGATCCCCACTTCCAACAACTAACGACAGAAATTCGCCTCGATCCTGCCAGACTTAATTACAAAGCTGCTCTCCAAGAATGGACTCAGGCACAATTTAAAGTTTTACCAGAGTATAGGGTTGTGGAAGTCACTCAACCGCACCGCAATCAAGAACGTTTTGTGGCTGAAGTTTGGCTACACGGAAATAAGCTTGGAGTTGGTAAAGGGCGATCAATTAAAACTGCTGAACAAGCCGCAGCGAAAGTAGCCTTTTTAGCAATTCCTCAACCGGAAATACCCTAAACCGAAAATAGTACTGATAAACCGATAACTCGTTGGTTGTTACTGGTCATTTATCCCTAGTCCCTTGCATACTAATGACAAATGACAAATGACAAATGACAAATGACAAACCAAATTAAAATTGCTGTCATCGGAGTTGGGCGTTGGGGAGTGCATCTATTGCGGAATTTCTTAGCACATCCTCAAGTAGATGTAGTTGCTGTAGTAGACCCCCACCCAGAACGATTAGCGGCGATAAAACAGCAGTTTAATTTAGATGATAATGTAGTTTTAACAACTCAATGGGAAGATTTAAAGAAAGTTCCAGGGTTGACAGGGGTGGCGATCGCAACTCCAGCTACTACCCACTATGCTTTAATTAAAGACGCTCTCCAACAGGGATACCATGTTTTAGCTGAAAAACCCCTAACTCTTAACCCAGCAGAATGTCGAGAACTTTGCCAGTTAGCAGAGCGGCATCATTTAATACTGATGGTTGACCATACTTATTTATTTCACCCAGCAGTTGAGCAAGGAAAAAGTGTAGTACAAGCGGGTAAATTAGGAGATTTACGCTATGGCTACGCGACGCGCACCCATTTGGGGCCTGTTCGGCAAGATGTTGATGCGCTGTGGGACTTAGCTATTCACGATATAGCTATCTTTAACGCTTGGCTGGGACAGACCCCTATGAAAGTACAAGCAACGGGTACAGTGTGGCTACAGGAAGAGGGGAGTAGGGAAATGACCCGCTTTCCATCTCAAGGACTAGCTGATCTAGTATGGCTAACACTGACATATCCAGATAACTTTCAAGCTTATATTCACTTGTGCTGGCTGAATTCTGATAAGCAGCGACGATTGGGAATTGTGGGCAGCCTTGGTAGTTTGATTTTTGATGAAATGTCGCAATTATCACCTCTCACCTTAATACATGGTGAGTTTGAACAGCAGGGGCATCAATTTATTCCGGTAAATCAAAAGCAGGTGGTACTGGAATTAGAGCCAGGGGAACCATTGGGGCGAGTTTGCTCCTGCTTTGTTGTCTCTGTTTTTAACAATACTCCCTCTGAGGTTTCGTCTGGCTGGGTAGGCACACAGTTAGTAGAAATTCTTGCTGCTTTAACAGCATCTCTTAACCAAGGCGGCCAACCTGTTTTTCTGAATAATAAGGAGCAAAAGTAACAAATGACAGATGACTCGACCATTGTTGACGATGCATTCAAGCAGTTCGAGCGTGACAAATTCTCTCTTGTAGCCCAAAAATATGATGAAGCGATCGCTGCTGTAACTTCTCAGGTGAATGAAGCCATATTGGATGCTGTAGGAGCATCTGGTTTGAAATTGCTGGATATAGCTTGCGGGACTGGCTGGCTCAGTGCCGCAGCACTAAAGCGGGAAGCTATAGTAACAGGATTGGACTATGCAGAGAATATGGTGGCTATTGCCAGAGTGCGATGCCCTCAAGCATCATTCCATAACGGGGATGCAGAAAACCTTCCTTTTGAATCGGGGCAGTTTGAGGCGGTTGTTTGTAGCTTGGGCATCCTCCATTTCCCCAACCCAGAAAGAGCGATCGCCGAATCCTTTCGCGTACTCAAACCGGGAGGGCGCTATGCCTTCACCTGTTGGACACCGCCAACGTGCAATCCGTTTATGGCTCTTATACTGGGTTCGGTGCAGACTTATGGCAACATGAATGTCGATCTACCTCCGGGGCCACCTTTGTTCCGCTTCGGCGAAAGAGGCGAATGTGAAAGGGTTTTGATCGCCGAGGGATTCACTGAGGTGTCTGTCACTGAATTGTCTATAAAGTGGACTTTCTCTACACCTGAAGATGTGATGGCAAAGGTTGTTGTAAGTACGGCGCGTCTTGGCGCGATATTGGCAATGCAAACCCCTGACCAACGGCGCAATATTGAGAATGCTATTATCGATGGAGCATCAAAGTATGCGACGTACAGTGGTGTGGAAATCCCCGCTTCTGTGATGCTAGCTGTAGGTTACAAACCATGAGCTAGAACAACTCTTGTTAAATAATTACCTCTTTAAAAGAATATCCGCACAAACTCCCCCTTTTGGAAGACTTACCAACAGAGTTTGCTGCGGCGAAAGACTAATCTCGTAAGTCTCGTTCCCAAGTAACACTTGGAACTTCGAGGACTTCTCTTTATCTACATCTGCTTTTACAGATTTGTTAAGACTCAAGGAAGGACTTCTCTCAGACTCTTGTAGGTTAGGGTAGTGATTTGCTTTTGCCGCATCATTCACAGAGGAAAATCCAAGATCCCCTACATTTTCTTCTTTCTTGGCAATAGGTAAGAGTGAGATATCAATCAAGGGTAAGGTAATTTTCAGTGTCGTACCTTGATGAAGTCCCGTACTTTCAAGAGTAATGCTGCCTCCCATGAGTTCGATTAAGTTCCGTGAAATTGCTAGTCCCAGTCCAGTCCCTTCAAACTGGCGGCTAGTTGTGCCATTCACCATCACAAAGGGGCGAAATAGTTTGTGCTGTTGAGTGGGATCAATTCCTATACCTGTATCTTTAACTATTACTACCACTTGAGATTTACCATTACTATGTTGAATTTCTGTAGCAATGGTAATGCTTCCTGTGTCAGTAAACTTAGTGGCGTTGCCGATAACATTAATCAGCACTTGCTTTAGTTTTGCTGCGTCTGCCTTAATTGGTATTACTTGGGGATCTAACTCGCATTTTAATTGCAAGCCCTTTTGTTGAACATTAACTGATTGTAAATTAATCACCTCTAGCAATATTTGTCTGAGGTCAAGAGGTGTGGTAACTACAGAAAGCTTCCCTGCTTCGATTTTAGAAATGTCGAGTAAATCATTAATAATATTTAGCAAATGAAGAGTTGTTTCATCGGCGCGTTTGAGAAACTCCATTTCTTCTTCCCGGCTATCACATAAGCCCTCTTCAACCAAGCGAATGCAGTTGATAATAGTATGTAATGGATTTCTCAATTCGTGGGAAGTCGTTGCCAAAAACTGGCTTTTAATCTGGTTAGCACTTTTTGCTTCTTTCCAAGCTATTTCCAGTTCTTCTGAGCCAGCTTTGAGCCGTTCTACCATTTGGTCTAATGCTTGGGCTAGTTGATTAAATTCCCGGATTTGAAAATTGTGCGGAACTGGTTGTGCTGCATGGTGAGAGTGAATATTTAGAGCGTAGTCTCGCAATTCTTCTACAGGACGTGCCAAGTAAGGTGCTAGATATAAAGATGCTAACAAACTTGCACCAATCAAACCAACTGTTAAAACGATAAGAATTAGTTTGATTTCCTCTAAACCAAAAAGTGCATTATCGACACTAGTAACAGCTAAGACTATCCATTTTTGCTGCTGCTGTTGGGTAAGTGGATTGGCAATAGCCGTATAGCCAGCGACTAATTCGTTCCCTTGTGTAAAAGACAAATTTATCGAATTGTTTTGCCCTGCAAGCGCATTTTTAATTATGCTTTTGAGTTGAGAAGCATTTGGGTGCTGATTAATATTAGTTCCCACCCAGTCTGTGAATGGGTGTGCCAAAATTGTGCCATCTTCAGCAATCACTACCATAGCGCCTGTAAGCGATCCCGGCGGATTTTTGGTTTGTTGCGACAATGCAGACTGAATGCTTAAGCTGTAAACCAAATTTTTTCGGCTATCGGAAACTGGTGCAGATAACACTACTTGCAATTGATTTTGTGTGTTTCTTTTTCCAGTTATTCCTGCCTTCGGCGGAAAGATTGCTTTGACATCAATTCCATCACTAGGCAAAGGTAATCTTAACTCTCCAATTGCTTGATCCCCACAGCTACTAGCAACTATTTTCTGGCTTAACAGATTTGTTAATTGGATACATTCAATACTGGCTGGAAGTTGTTGCCTTGTCTGCGTGAGAATTTCTTGCTCTTGTATAGGCGAATCCGACGGAATCACCGTTGTTTTACTTACACTCAGCAAAGTAGCTTTTAAGATAGCGATCGCATCGCCAATTCGCTCACCTTTACTGATAGCGCTTTCTGTTAAATTTTGACGGGCAGATCCCAATATGCTAGAACGTGCCTTATTCAAGGCAACAATCTCGCCTATAAGTAAAACTGGAACGAACAGAAGCAGTATTCTCGTTACTAAAATTCGACGAAAAGATGATTGGCGGTGATTAGTCATCGAGTGTCTCACTTTGCATCTGCAAACCACAACAGCAAAGATATGTAATTAGATGATCTAGATGAGACATTTTATTAAATAATCAGAATTTTATTTTCAATGTTTAAAATTAACAAATTGCTATGATTCAAAAAGAAACGTGGTATACCAAAATTAAGATATGCTAGATTGAGAAGCTGTTTGGGTTGCATATAAATACAGTGGTGAAGTTTTAAAAGAGTAATTTGCACGCATGGATTTTTTTGAAAATCTACACACTAGCAAAGAAAATATTCAAAATCTAAAATCAATTTAATGTTGCAACATCGTCCTCACACTACAGTTGTTTTAGCAATGAGTGCAGATGGTAAAATAGGAGATTTTAGGCGATCGCCTGCTCGGTTTGGCTCAAGGGTTGATAAAGCACACTTAGAAAAACAAATCGCTGCCTGTGATGCGGTTTTATTCGGTGCTGGCACTCTCCGCGCCTACGGAACAACACTTACTATATCAGATCCAACTCTAGTGCAACTTCGGGCGCAAGATGGGAAGCTTCCGCAGCCAGTTTATATAGTGACTTCACACTCTGCAAACCTCAATCCGGAAATTAAATTTTTTAAGCAACCAGTTAGACGCTGGCTACTCACGACAACAACAGGGGCAGTTTCATGGAAAGAACGTTTAAGGACGCCTCCCTCAATGGTAGCTAGATCAAAGGAATGCCCTCCAGAATTTGAGCAAATTCTAGTTTTTGAAACACCAACGCAAGAAATAGATATTTCCGCAGCTTTAAAGCATCTAGCCACTCTACATATAACACGCTTGGCGGTTTTGGGTGGAGGTGAATTAGTCGCTTCCTTGCTGGAATTAAATTTAATTGATGAATTATGGCTGACTGTTTGTCCGTTGATTTTAGGTGGTAATACTGCACCCACTTCTGTAGATGGGAAAGGATTTTTACCCGATTTAGCTCCCAAACTACAACTACTAGAAGTTCATACAGTTGAGCAAGAAGTGTTTTTGCACTATCGCCTGCAACGACCAGCAGATTAGATTACGCTAAGTAAAGTTATTGAGGCATTGGGCATTGGGCATTGGGTATTGCTTAAGAATCAATCAATAGTTCTTCTTCCCCTGCTCCCCCTGCCTCTTTCCCCCACTCCCTACTCCCTACTCCCCTAAAAAAACCAGACAATGGTGGAACAACTTAAGCCTCGCTATTCTGTCGTTTGGACGAACAAAATTGCTGAAGTACCCCAAAGTGCCTGGAATGCTTTGGCAATGCCACTCAAAACACCGTTTTTAGAATGGGAGTGGCTAAACAATATTGAAACCTCCCATAGTGCTACGGCTAAAACTGGTTGGTTGCCTAATCACTTAACATTGTGGCGAGATAGAACGCTGATTGCTGCTGCGCCACTTTATCTTAAAGGACATAGTTCTGGCGAATTTGTTTTCGATCACCAATGGGCAGAGTTAGCCGATCGCATCGGAGTTCAATATTACCCAAAATTGCTGGGAATGACACCATTTACCCCAGCAGAAGGCTATCGCTTCTTAATTGCCCCAGGAGAAGATGAGGACGAAATCACCGCGATTATGGTGCATGAAATTGACACTTTTTGCGCCAAAAATCGAATTTCTGGGTGTCATTTTCTCTATGTTGATCCCCAATGGCGGCCGATGCTGGAACGGCATGGTTTTACAACTTGGCTGCACCACAGCTACGTTTGGGAAAATGCTGGGTTTAAAACTTTTGATGACTATTTGAAAGTTTTCAACGCCAATCAGCGCCGCAATATCAAGCGAGAACGCAAAGCTGTGGAAAAAGCCGGTTTACGATTACAACCTCTTAGTGGGGATCAAATTCCTCAGTCTTTGTTTCCCTTGATGTACCAGTTCTATGCTGACACCTGTGATAAGTTTGGCTGGTGGGGTAGCAAGTATCTCACACGAAGGTTTTTTGAGCAGCTACACGCCGATTATCGCCATCGAGTCTTGTTTATTGCTGCATATAGCGAGGAAGATAACTCTCATCCTTTAGGAATGTCTTTTTGTTTGTTTAAAGGTGACAAACTCTACGGACGCTATTGGGGAAGTTTTCAAGAAATAGATTGCTTACATTTTGATGCTTGCTATTATGCGCCGATTGAGTGGGCGATCGCTAACAATATCCAACTTTTTGATCCTGGCGCGGGTGGACGCCACAAAAAACGCCGTGGTTTCCCCGCTATGCCCAATCATAGTTTGCACCGCTTTTACAATAATCGTTTAGGACAAATTTTACGTCCTTACATTAAAGAAGTGAATCAACTCGAACAACAGCAGATTGAGGCGATTAATGCAGAGTTGCCATTTAGTAACCGAGATTCTTAAAAGTTTGCCAAGGCAGAGGGTGAACGACGAATTACACTTGATATAGAGTGAAAAAACCCTCAAGAAAGAAATTTTTTTTTATAGTGCTTATGGATTTAATAGTTGAAAATTTAGCCGCAATTGATGATAAACTTTCCCAGCGTCATATTGATCTTGATCCCGGTGGATATTTCATTATTTACTTGGATCGAGATGCCGGGTTAATTAATGCCAAGCATTTTACAAATGTGATTGACGATCGCGGTTTAGCTGTCGATCCCGAAACGGGAAAGGTAATTCCAGCTAGAGGAAAGGTAGAACGAACCCACACGACGCTTTTTAGCGGGAGGACAGCGAAAGAACTGTGCGTGAAAATATTTGAGGAAACTCAGCCCTCTCCTGTAACTCAATTAAATCATGCAGCTTATTTGGGTCGAGAATTTGTTCGGGCTGAGGTAGCTTTAGTCAAAGAGCAAGAGTATGTTCAGGATTAAACCAATTTTAGATTTTGAGTCGCACCTTTGGTGCGCTTACAGCGCAACTTGGATTTTGGATTGAAGGAAAAATCTAAAATCTAAAATCTAAAATTGAACAATCCCATTACCCATCCGATGATGGCTGATTTATCTGATAGATATAGTAAGTCGCCATTGGAATAACGGTAGCGGCAATTAACAATCCTACTACCCAAGCAGTAGCGTTACCTTGGTCAGTTTCGCCTGCTTTCTTGAACGTGCCTTCTACCTGTACAGTGTCAGTGATTTGAGGTGGGCCTGGATCGGGTTTGCCGGAGAGAACAGCCACAAGGCGATCGCTTGCATCTAGAAATGCCTGATTGTATTTGTTACCATCGCGTAACGGTACACTTACTGTTTCCGTAGCTATACTCTCGGCAATAGAGTCGGTGAGCAATGGCTTGACTTCATCTCCTGTAATAATGGCAGTACCATTGGTAACTGTGTCAATAACCAATAAGGTTTCATTAGCTTGGGCTTCTTTTGTCGGAAACCATTTTTCAAACAGTTCTTTGGTGAAGCTTTCTGGTGTTTCACCGTAATCGAGGCGACGAACAGTAACGATTCTAACTTCCTTACCTGTTTGCTTTGCCAAATCCTCGAAAGCGCTGTTAATCTTACCTTCATTAAGACGGCTGATGACTTCACCTTGATCTACAACCCAGGAGTTATTCCCTGCTGTGAGGTTGGGTATTTGATTCACACCTGTGGCAAAAGCAGGTACGGCAAACAGCGAGGCTGCTAAAATAACTGTCACCAAAGGCAGAATTAGCCGGATGAGGTGTTTTTGACTGCTAAATACTTGTTTGAGGAGCTGTTTCATCGTGTGATCCCTAAGACAGACTTGCATCAAAAATACTACAGAACTACTGCCAAAATCTTCTCGTTCCCAGTTTTCTCAAGTATTAAATTTCTGCTATTGCCAGCAGATGTATATTTTACAGGATTTTTTGATTGCACAAACTTGTTCTGAGGGCGGTTGCAAGCATTAAGTTGACAAGAAATACCGCCCATTTTGGGGATTAACCCAAAAACTTAGGGCGGAATTTGCAAACCATCTAGAAATAATATCGTACAATCAATATTTTTGGTAGAAATAAGCACATTTTTTCATATCTGCAAGTAGCTTTTCCTACTCTACCCATTGATTGGTTGATATCTGCATTTTTCGGAAATTTTAGCCAAAATTTATATCAATACATGACCATAATTTTAACTAACGACGACGGTATTGATGCCCCCGGCATCCGAGCGCTGCTCAAAGCTGTAAACGGCAAAAATGCTATTATCGCTGCTCCTGCTGATCATCAGTCTGGCTGTGGACATCAAGTTACTACCACTCGTGCCATCAACCTCCAGCGACGTTCTGAGACTGAGTATGCGATCGCAGGCACTCCCGCCGATTGTATAAGAATTGCCATAACGCAAATTAACGCAAATGTCAAGTTTGTGCTTTCAGGTATCAACGCTGGAGGTAACTTAGGAGTCGATGTCTACATTTCTGGCACAGTAGCTGCTGTGCGGGAAGCCGCAATGCACGGTATTCCCGGAATTGCTATTTCCCACTATCGCAAAGCCAAGCAAAATTTTGATTGGGATCTGGCTGCCAAATTGACAGCTGAAGTTTTAGCCGACTTACTCAAGCGTCCCTTAGAACCGGGAAGCTTTTGGAATGTGAACTTGCCGAATCTGCTACCAGGAGAACCGCATCCTGAGATAGTGTTTTGCCAACCCTGCAACAGACCTTTGCCAGTAAACTATCGAATTGAAGGCGATAATTTTTATTATGCAGGCGAATATGGCAAACGCGATCGCACTCCTGGTAGCGATGTAGATGTATGTTTTTCCGGCAATATTGCGGTAACTCAGTTAAGGGTTTGATCATTGAATCCAGAATCCAAAATTGGTATTAATCATCTAACGCTTGAATTAAGGACATATTTCAAAATTTTGAAATCTGGTAAAGTTTCAGTAGCACTGAACACTAATTTCAAAAAAAGCAGAAAAATATGCAGTTTCTCAAAATTGTTCTTGTCGCTCTCGTGTTGATGGTAAACCTAGTAATTGCTCAACCCTCTTGGGCAGGCAAGGATTTTACTAAGGGGGCAGACTATGCTGAGGTAACTCAGGCGCTCAATCAACTTCTAACTGTAAAAGATACACCTGAGCAAGCTGGTTATACACCTGAGCAATTCCAGAAGCGACTGGCACAATTGCAGCTTCAGAAAAATGTTATAGAAACAGCTAGAAAGCGGGCGCAGTGCCGCAATGAAACAGGAAAAACGTTGGCTGTCTATGCCAATAAACCGAAAAAATCTCCAACCCAACTCTACTTCCTGGGCGCAGGAACAATCACAGATGACGATTGGGATTGCGATGGCATTTACTTACCCGCAGGTTCTCAAGTGGTTCTAGGCCCGAACGCTCAACCACAACAACTAGCCCAACCAATCGCTGTTAAGTTTGTGGACGGCACACAGTCTATTGCAAGAACCAATCCAGTCACTGGTGCAATTGAATTGAATGTAGAACCTGCCAAAGTATTCAAGGCGGGTGAGAGCAGCTGGTTACTTCCCAATTTCTCTCAAGCCGATATTGATACGCAAATTCCTACCCCACAACTCATTGACTAATATCATCTAGATAATTCAACTTTTATGTAATTCCTGCATAAAAGTTGAATTAAATTAATAAGATATGTAAAAGAAAAATCTACAACCATTGAACAATCAACTTTTAATTAAGGAAAAATTACAAGCCACGCTTGAGAACATTCAACCCAATAGCGATGCTCCTATTACTGATTTGCAGCTAGACAAAACCTTAGCCGAAGAAATTGAACAATTGACAACAGAACTAGAGAGTGTCAATCCCAATCCTAATCCTCTTCTCTATGCTACTTATTTGCTGAATGGAACTTGGCAACTGCAATACTCTACTGCAAGAGAAATCCGTTCTTTAGCTTCTCTCCCGTTAGGATTAAAGCTTGGTAAAGTTTATCAAGTGATTGATGTTGCAAATAAATTGTTTTTCAATCTAGCGAAAGTTAAACATTCTCTGGGGCTAGTATCAGGATATGTCAAAGTGACAGCTAGCTTTGAGCCAGCCAAAGAAGATTTAGCGCCTTTAGCGAACAAACGTATTAACGTTTATTTTGAGAAACGCTACCTATCGATTGAGAAAATTGTTGGCATTAATACCCCTAAACTCAACCCATTTAAGGTTATCCCAGCGAATAATCCTACTAGCAGAACTGCGACACTAGATATTACTTATTTGGATGAAACCTTAAGAATTGGACGTGGAGGAGATGGAAGTTTATTCATTCTTAGTAAGTCTCCTGATTTACCTAACTTCAGCTAAATTTTAAATTGATCGCGCCACCGAATTAATATGGCACTCTCAATAACGCATCTTTTCACCAAAACAAAACCAGGTTCTGCGATGGTAGAGCTTAAAACATTAAATTTAAAAGTAGGTCATGGTATAGAAGGAGATATTAATGCCGATCCTATCAGTCCTAGACAAGTTTTAATTGTTAGGGATGAAGATATTTTAGATTTATCAATTAAACCAGGAGAATTACGAGAAAATATTGTAGTTACAGGTATAGAATTTGATAATTTTATCCCTGGCTCTCTGCTAACCTTTGAAAGTGGTGCAGCGATTCGTCTAACTTTTCACTGCGAACCCTGTAAGCGAATAGCCTACTTGGTAGAATCATTAAAAAGCATCCAAGTAAAAAGAGGAATTTTAGGCGTAGTTATTAAATCAGGTAAAATTCAGGTTAGTAGTAATTTTCAGGTGCAAGCTAATAAATTTCCAGCATTATCTGAAAATCCATATCAACGATTCCTAAATTTTATCATCAAAATTCCAACTGGGAAAGTAGTTACATATAAACAGATCATCAAAGGTATAGGAGTAGATAATAGTTATTTAAGAGCTATTCCTACATACCTGAAAAAAACCTCGCCTGCTGATTATCCAGTACATAGAATATTAAACTCTAAAGGTCATTTGATAGATTATGTTGCCCAGCAAAAAGATAAGTTGGAAGCTGAAGGAGTTAAAGTCGTATCTGAAACAAATTTATTAAGTAATTTAAATAAAATTTCTGTAAATATTAAAGATTATCTATGGGAAGATAACACTATTTATTTAGTATAAAAATTTCTATTATTTTCATAAATAGTAGTTAAAATCTTTAAAAAAATGCTTTATTTAATCAAGATGATCCCTGATTTTTTATTTGTTTAGATGTAGCTTCCATAAAATCGATAAAAACTTTTATGATCTTATGAATTCCCTCGCTACCTCCTGCAATTAAACCTCCTGTTAGCAATGCATCTAAACAACGGAAAATAACTACTTGCATTGGATTATCTAAATCAACAACTACAAGTGGCTCGATTGAGCGAATACCTATTGCACTCATTAAAAGACCAAATAAAAGGGATGTCCATAGAGCAATTATTCGTGTATCGGATTTATATGCTGTTTTTTGCTGTTCTTTTTCATTTATATCATCAATTTGTGGCTTAAATATTTTTAACGGTTCTTGTTGATTTTGTGTAAAATTTTGGATGATTTGCTGTTCTAAACTCATTCCTTCAGGTGGAAGTCCACTGATTTGATTGGATTCTAAAGAAGGGAATTGGTTCTGTTGCACTTCCGTAAGTCTGATCTTTTCCGATAGTAAAGCCTTTTTTTGTTGAATAGTAATATCTAATTGTTCAACAAATGGGCCGCGCCAAGTAGTTATAAAAACTTCTAAAGAACGCTCTAACAATAAAGAAATAAATAATTGTAAGGTGAGTAACTGGATAATATCATTAAGCCCAAATGGTTTTAAAACGAATGGTTTAGACGAGAGCCAAGTTGACAAAGTTACTACTAGGAAACTAATAATAATTAATACAATAAATAGAGGAGATTCTGGAGAAAGCTTTAGCAACGTATCTATACTCCTGTTTCGCGTCACAATATCTAACACAGCTTGGAGGTGAGAACTACACCTGTTGAGTAACTTAACAACGTTAATTCGATAGAACAGTAAATAATTTATTACTCAACCATTTTTTCATCTGTGTAATGTGGTGTACGAGTGTACAAGCGATGTTTTCAACGGGCTACGCCTACGCACAGGATAATCTAATGGTTCGTCATAAAACTATTGCTATACAAGCATTCCAGAAGTAACCGCTAGGCTTGAACGCACTGTGCAAAGCGGGGCGAGAGGCGATCGCGTCAAACATGAAAAAGGTGCGTTGGGCAAAGAAAGCGACGCTAGAGCAAGCGTAGCACCAACTAAAAACCCCTCCAAGATTGAAGGGGTTAAAGTAAATTTTGGTAATAAGATGCTGATTAGGGGAAGACAGCAAGTTTTCCTCCTTTGTGTGTTAAGCATTTTTTTATCAAAGCAACGAGATGATAGTACAGCATTTTATAAATTCCTTACAAACCTCTGCAACGCTGTATTTAGTAAGATAAACTACTAGTATTACTGAATGATGTCAGCTTCCACTCAACGGCATTTAGATAACCTGTATCATTCAAAGCTTGTACTGGTAACTTTTTAGCGTTGACAGCAGCCTTAACCACATCTAGTGCAGTCAAGTTTCCTGTTTGGTATTGAGAAACCAAAGCACTACCGCTGGGAATACCCTGTGCTTTCAAGTTACCTTGATAAGCTAGAAATGCAGCATCAAAGGGTTTGAGGTAACTGACGTTCGTAAAATGAGTAAGTAAATTATTAGAATTGATAGCTATAGGTTCCCCACTATTGTTACTACCTATTTGAGCGCCACCGATTCCGGGTAATAAAGCAATTGAACCAACAATGAGTATAGAATCAATCAAGGTGGAGAATTTCATAGGGTTATCCTTAGCTAGAGTAAAGTGCAATTAGTGTTATTGAGTAATAGAGTCTTATTTTTTATCAGTCTCAACTTCCTGCACTCAGGTCACCTGAGCGGTTGGTTTATTCCTCACCCATTCGGGTGAACTAATTGAGCGCAAGAACTAAAAAAATAAATCGAGAGTAAAGTTCAAGACAAACTTGAACAGATATATATTTAACTGAGGCAATCTAAAAATTTATGCAATTGCCGTTACTCAGTTGTAAGGGTAGTAAGTAAAGTAGGGGAAGTATGGGAGGCAGGGGAAGCAGGGGAGTCCAACCCAGGCATTGTATTTCTGTACTATATCCTTCAATAGCAGCTTTATCGGTTAATTATGATTCAATCTATTTGTATATTCAAATTTACCGAACATAAAAATTAGGGTAAACCGTAACTTATTTCATGTCTAATTTAGGACGGTAATCATCAATTCATTGGTGTTAATAACCGAATTTACAGTAGGTCTAACTCTGCATAATATAAATATGTAAGCACCAATTGAAGTGCGAAGCTGATTAAACAAAAGCTAATTGATGCGAGGAAGAGCTATGACACTAGTTAGTTGGAACCCTTGGAGAGAAATTGACACTCTACAACGTCAACTCAATAATATATTTGAAGACACCAGAGTACCATCTGCCTTCTTGGACGGAGGCTTGAGGAAAGTTCCTGCTGCTGAAATACAAGAAACTGAAAATGCTATTCATCTGAAGCTAGAACTACCAGGAATAGAAGCTAAAGACCTGGATGTGCAAGTCACAGAAAACGCTGTTTACGTTAGCGGTGAGCGGAAGTCTGAAACTAAAACTGAAGAAAAAGGTGTTACTAGAAGTGAGTTTCATTACGGAAAATTTCAACGCGTAATCCCTCTATCTGCTCGGATTCAAAATACTAACGTTACGGCAGATTATAAAGACGGCATATTGAATCTGACACTACCTAAAACTGAGCAAGAAAAGAATAAAGTTGTCAAAGTTAATTTGGAACAACATGCTAACTAATAGGTTGTGATCAGATAACTTTACCTCCCTTGATTGATTGAGATAGCTAAGAGCTTGGTTACGCAAGTAACCAGGCTTTTTTGTAACAATTTTTTGGAATAGGCGAGTAAGTCCTGTGTGCATGAATTCTCTGAGAGAACTGGAAAGGATAGCGCAACCCGTCGTAGACATTGCCCTTGCTTTTAAAGTTTGTAAAGGAATTTTCTTATATAACCTGAGTTCGGGATAAGAAATCCTCAAAAGCCTTGACTTATCGTTGTTCGGTTTAAAGCTCTGTTTTTATCTATTGTCAATAATACATATTGTTGAGATTAGTTTCATTTATGAACCTTATTGACAAAATGATTCCACTTTTATCCTTGCTTTCATCACTTCCAGCTTTATTCAATCCTGACAGAATAAGCTTTTCAGCTTCTGGCTTAACCCAAACTCAGGTTATATATATAGGTATATAGGATTAGTATTTGATTTTTGAAATTATCTACGTGGCTGGGGAGTGGGGAGTAGGGAATAAGGAATTAGGCTTTTTGATCTGTACTGATCTTTTTCAGAAATCAAACATTAGTTCTATATATAGATGGTGTGCATGGGTAACAGAACTCAAGGGTGCTGGGCTACATCTACCTAACTTCTGACCTTTAAATAAGTAAAGCTAATAACGTATATCAGGTTTACTGAAGTAATAAAACTTGATTAAAAAATGTAAA
>NZ_JAVRBS010000013.1:0-204626 GCF_034531155.1 Nostoc sp. ChiVER01
ATGCCAAATTGGTATCTTCTAGCAGTATTGGTGCTGTGACAGATTTGGATTTGTTCAATAACTAGTTATTAAGCCAATAGCCATTTAAGTTAGTAAATCGCTTTCATTATTTGATATCATGTCCGCCTAATTAGTTATAATTCCCGCATCTATGCAAAAACTAGGAAAACTTCTTTCCCCCTGCTCCCTGCCCCTAATCCCCAAAGGGGCCCCGAGTTCCCCCCAAACGGGGAGGGGTTGGGGGTGGGGTGTTACTTTTGCAACAAGTCTAATGACTAACTCCTAAACAACCTTGTATACTGCGTTTCATGCTGCATACTCGCCAGTGATAAACCCCAACTACAACAGGCGAGTTCATCATCCTCCAACGCCAGAATTTCCAATGCCGTAACGCTAAATAATGGTTGTAAATCTAGTAATAACTGCTGTCCTGTTGTTTGTCCAAGGGGGATAAGTTTCACACCCGCAGTAATCAAATTACTTGCCCAACTATGCAGATATGCGAGTAATGCGGCTTGGATACTGATTTGCCAATAGGCAACGGCAATGCCAAAAGCGATCGCATAATTGCAAGGATTACCGACAGCATTGGCAATAGGTATAATCTGCGGTTCTAGTTTACCAAGTAATTGGATGAGCGATCGCCCCATCTGCCAACTAGAGGCGCGTAATTCTTCTGTTTCTCTAGCTGCGGATAACCACAGATTCCAACGACATAGCGATTCTAAATCACCCATTTTTGCAGATTGGTGCGATCGTACCATTACCCCTGCCTCTAACCGAATTGCCCCGTAGAGCAACTCTGCTTTTAACCAATCTTTGAGATGTGTGTGGTTAGCGATCGTACTATTTTCTACCAGCATTTCCAAACCTTCAGAATAACTATATGCTCCCACAGGTAAAGCAGGACTAGCCAACTGTAAAATACTCAAAAGATGACTATCAGTGAGCATGATGGTGTTGTCCATAAGCTCCCAATTCTGGCTGAAACGGTAAAATTTCCTCTTTAATTTCTAACCCCAATTGTTCTAACATGGTGCGTAAAACCGAATCTGAAGACAAACGTAAATAAGTTGGAGTAATTTCTACAGGTACATGGCGATTTCCCAAATGATATGCCGCCCGTAATAATAAAAGTGGTGTTTGGGCAAAAGCAGTCAATACTAGTTCTGGTTTGGCTGTAATTCTGATTAAACTGCTATGTGTTTCTTCTTGCAGAATATCGCCATCATGTAAGACAGTTCCTCTGGGTAAATGTAAAAACACAATACCATCTTCCGTTTCAAAACGATGACGGCTACGAGTACGTTCTTCTGCTGTCAGCGCCAGAGTAAAAGTAACTGCGGCATCGTAATTAGGTGGTTTAAGTTGGGTAAATGTCAGCATACAGAGTTTTTTTTTGCCTGAACTTCCGCTTTTTATTATGGTTGTAATTTAAACCTCATAGTTACCTTGCCCGAAGAAAAGATAAAATTAAACAAATAAAGGCAACGAGCCAAACGGGAACAATTATGAACCAAGCCGTTGAGGGAGTACGCTGGACAATTCACGATTTAGAGGTTCTACCCGAAAATGAGTGGACACGCTATGAAATTATTAATGGAGAACTCTTTGTGACTCGCACTCCTCACCGCCGTCATCAACAAGTTTGTGTTAAGATTGCTCGACAACTCGATGTTTGGTCAGATTCGAGTGGTTTAGGAGAAACAATTGTAGCTCCAGGGGTGCTTTTTTCGCAAGCAGATAGCGTCATACCAGATGTTGTTTGGGTAAGTCGAGAACGACTGGCGCAAATTGAAGATGAAGCGGGACATTTAACAGGCGCACCAGAGTTAGTAGTAGAGGTTTTATCCTCTGGTAAACAAAATGAACTTCGAGACAAAGAAGCAAAACTGAAACTGTATTCAGTTCAAGGCGTGCGTGAGTATTGGATTGTTGATCGCTTTACTAAAAAAATAGAAGTTTATCGGCGAGAAAAAGCACAGTTGGTTTTAGTTGCTACTTTGTTAGGTGATGATGAGATAACATCGCCACTTTTACCCGGATTTTGTTGTTCTATTAATTGCTTTTTCCCTGAAAAATAGCAAACTCGATAAGGTTGATGAAAACCTAATCGCTAAATATACATGCAAATCTTGATTCTTAAATTGATGATATTGAACTTGAAATTTTCTGGTCAAGGTTGATAGCCGCAACATAAAATCATGCCTCCTTGCCAGTTAATTGGTTTCATGTCATAACCTTTTGTCACTATTCGACATAACCTTCTCTTAATCTTTTATTCGTATCTTGAGGTTGAAAATATCAGGGTTTCTATTGAAAATTTAGTAGTCTTTTGTGAAGCTTTATTGACATAAGCCCAAGCGTGACTATCAAAAATAACTTCTAGAACTCTGTTTACACAGTAAATACAAACATCATGATACAAATTCAATACTTACAGCCTCCGGTAATCAGATATGACTATTCCTCGCCCATAGTCAGAATAGCTGATAGCCAGAAAAAGGATGATGAACCCTTCTATAAGCGTCCTGGAAAGTTTAAGAGTGTACTTTTACTATCAATTGATGGTTTGCGTCAAGCAGATTTGTCTGATCCTAAACTACAAAAGTATTTGCCGAACATCAATTGTTTGAAACAAACGGGTATCAGTTACACTAACGCTTTTACTAGCACTCCTTCCGATTCCTTTCCTGGTGTATTGAACTACTTAACAGGAGCAAGCCCCAAAACTACTGGGGTTTATTATGACGATACATATAGTCGAGTATTATCAGAAAAACTAGGTTCTCCTGCTGGTATAGAAGTTGAATTTGCGGAAAACATTGATAAAAACTCGGATCTCCTTAGCGGTGGCGGTGACTTCGGGATAAATAGTATTGATCCAGGCAAATTACCAGTAGACAGTAATGGAAATCGTGTTTATCCTCACAACTATCTAAAGGTAAATACCATTTTTGAAATAGCTAAAGCTTCAGGTTTGCACACTGCATTTATTGATAAACATCCTGCTTATGACATTGCCAATGGCCCTTCTGGTAAAGGAGTTGATGATTTCTACGCTCCAGAAATAAATGCCAAAGTTGCCTTAGAAAATGGTAAGCTTGTAGACCAATCAACAGCACAGAATCCTGGTAATCTCACATTTAAAACGACAACTAAAGACATTAACCTTACGGAAGCTTACGATGATCTGAAGGTAAATGCGATACTGAACGAAATTGCTGGAAAAAATTCACAAGGCACAGCTAAACCCGGAATTCCCGCGATTTTTGGCATGAATTTCCAAGCTCTCAGTGTAGCCCAGAAAGATGCTAGCAGTAATGGTGGTATTGCCAGCAATGGCACACCTTCGCCAGGTTTAATTAATGCTCTGGAACATACGGATAGCAGTATCGGCAAGATAGTAAATACATTAAAGAAAGAAGGGAAATTTGAATCGACACTGATAGTTTTGACAGCGAAACATGGTCAAAATCCTCGTTTGGGAACAGCTACCCTTATTCCTGAAAATACTTTTACAGATGCCTTAACGAAAGCTGGTATTACAGTTAATCAGGCTACTCAGGATGATGTTGCTTTACTCTGGCTTAAGAATCAGAACCAAGGCAGCATTGCAACAAGTGTTTTAAAAAAACTGGCAAATTCAGCTATTGATACAGTTTATTCGGGTGGCGCACTATTAGCAGCAGGTTTTGGCAATCCGTTGCAAGAAGATCGTACTCCTGATGTCATTATCAAACTCAAACCAGGATATGTGATTTCAGACAGCACTAAAAGGGCAGAACACGGCGGTTTTTCTGATGATGATACCCATATTTCTCTGATCCTCAGTAGTCGTGGACTAGAAGATCGTGTTAAGGGAACTTTTCAGATCAAGAAAGTTTCTAGCAAACAGATTGCAGTTACAGTATTGGAGGCACTGGGACTTGATCCAAGGAGACTCCAGGGAGCTAAGTCTGAAAATACACTTGCATTACCGGGAACGGAAATTGAAGATGCTAGAAAGTTTTGAGAATCTTTCAATAGAGATTTCTGGTGGTAGCTAAACACGTCATTGGGAAAAGGCGATCGCATTTTTTTATGTGCTTTTATATCATGTCTGCTTGATTGCTTATTAAACCTGAAGAACCCCTCTCCGTCAAAGCTGCGCTTTAGCTCCCCTCTCGAAGCAACTGGCGCAGCATTGAGAAAAAACAATTTTATTTTACAAGTCACCTTGAAAGGGTTAGTCCTAATAATATTATTTTGGTATTAATTTGAATAGATTTATGCAACGCCAAAAAAGGAGAGTATTGCTACTCTCCTAACGTAATCTGAGGGAAAACTTTCAGCTTAGTGATTAAAACGGGCTTGACGTTCACGCAATTCATGAGCGCGTCGTTCACGGGCTTGGCGTTCACGTAATTCACGAGCGCGTCGTTCACGAGCTTGACGTTCACGCAATTCACGAGCGCGTTGTTCACGGACTTGACGTTCGTGTTGGGCTTTATTGTTATTAAAAGCTACAGTATTACTACGATTAAAATGATCTCGCTCAGATTTAAATTCAGCAGCATTAGCATTTTGAGAAAGAGCAGCAATTGAAGCAGCTGCTAATAAACCTCCAAGAAGAATAGATTTAAAGCGGTTCATATATCCTTTAATCTCCGTTGCATTGCTTGATTTGTATATTCTTAATTTAATCGGAATAATCAGGCACACGCCTGTATCTAACGTCACGCTTAAATAGTTACTTTAGTCATTAATACTAAGATTTACAGCAGAATTCAGGAGTCATACCAATTCACAATTCGCAGGCAATGTAAACCAGAAAGTTGCCCCTGCATTCAATGCACTATTAATACCAATTTCGCCGCCGTGAGCATGGATGATTTGCTTACATAAATACAAGCCCAATCCCAAACTTACAGAATTGCGGATACTTGTATCCCGAAAGTAAAGCTCAAAAAGCCGATCGCTTTGCTGTTGACCAATGCCCACGCCGTTATCACTAACAGTACAATAAATCATCTCACCTTCACGGGTAGCGTTAATTGTCAGGAGCAAACCAGGGGGATTATGTTTCAGCGCATTCACAATTAAGTTAGAAAAAACTCGCCATAGTTGCGTGGGATCTGCATTCACTAATGGCAAATCTGCGGATACCAGATTTGTCAGCTTGGCTTGATTTTGCTCTAGCAATGGCTCTAAATCTGCGATCGCAGCTTCGACAACTGTCAGTAATTGTACGGCTTGACGCTGCAAAACAACACCTTGCACCTCGCTGATATGAGCTTCCATCAAGGAATTAATTAAATTAAGTTGGCGATCGCTACTTTGAATCATCCGCTCTAAAATTGAGCGTGAAATCGAAATATTCTCTTCTTTCCGGGCAAGCAAATTTTTCAGCACCATTAAAGTACCTAGCACTGGATTGCGTAAGTCGTGGGAAACTGCATGGAAAAATACTCGTAGTTCTTCTTCAGTTTGTTTACGCTGGGTAATATCTTCAATCAAACCTTCGTAGTAAAGTAGCTTTCCTTGTTCGTCATGCACTGCGTAGGCTTTTTCCGAAATCCAGACAATACTTCCGTCTCGGCGATAAATTTGGGACTCAAACTCGGAAACGCTGCCATACTTTTCCATCAGGCGGACAAATTCGGCGCGGCGGTTCGGATCAACATACAATTGTTCAATAACAGTAGAATTTGCTGTCACTTCCTCCGCTAAAGAGTAGCCATAAATGCGTGCTAAAGCAGGATTTGCTGTAATGTAACGTCCATCAGGACTGCTTTGAAAAATCCCTTCAACGGCGTTTTCAAAAATGCTGCGATATTTAGCTTCTGCAACCTTAAGTTTTTGGTAGGCAGATTCCAGTTCTTTATGGGCGTAAAACTCAGAACGTTGCAGGCGATCGTACAGATAAACACCGATATCACATATAGCACAAAACCAAAAAATGTATAAAATGAACGTTACATTATATATTTCTGGATGGTCGGGGATTGGTGTTTTTAGTCCAAATACTGTATTCACACCAAAATAGTAAGTTAGCACACTTACTTGAGTCAGCAGGTGAAGAATCCAGCAGACGGGCATCAACACAGCTTGACTCAAGAATAACAGCGACCAGCCGATGGTATCAGGTAATGCGAAACCTGTGATGGTTGCAAACAACTGTGAGGCTAAACTAATTGACCAAGAAGACCCCAAAAATAATAAATCTGGACGATCGCGACCTAACTTAGTTTTATGTAAAGCAAGGCAGATTAGTATATTCAGCAACATTGCAATATTAATTACAAGGCGCTGAGTTCTAAGTACTTCTGGCAGGTGCTGCAACTGTGCAAAAGGAAAAAATAAGCCGTAAATGTCTCGCAAAGTAAAAGATAACAGACACATCAGCGCCAGCCATAACCATAAACGCAATCTCTGCCACAAAAAACGGTTACGCCAATCTCTGTAAAGATTAGTGGTTTCATCTTTTATTGGTGCAGAAAAGCTTTGTCTGCACCACCTTTGCACTGTTGTAAACAGAGTAGCTATTAGCATCCGAGCAACTTTGCCCATACCTTGAGGGTGTTTCTCTAACTCAACATTGCCATAAATAACACCCTCTCATTTTTTGGTGACTTATGGGCGATTTGTTGGAGATATTGCTAAAGGTAGTGTAAACCAGAAAGTTAACCCGCGCTTGCGGTTACTAATAACACCGATTTCGCCGCCATGTGCTTTAATAACTTTTCGACAAAGATAGGTTTTTAAACCAATGCTTGTGGAACAACAATCTTGGGGATCGCGGACATGCAGATCGAAAAGGCGATCGCACTCTAGTTTACTCATGATCACACCGTCATCTTGAATCTGAGTGCGAATCATTTTGCCCTCAACGCTGGCACTCAGAATAAAATTTAAGCCTGGTGGATTATTTTGCAAGCTATATGTTATTAAATGTGCTAAAACTTTCTCTAACCGAGTCGCATCTGCCATCACTAATGGTAAATCGGCAAGAACCAAGTTCTTCAGAGTTGCTTGATTTTGTCTGAGTATGGGTTCCAGCTGCGTGAATGTTGCTCCCAGTAGAGTGTTAAAATCCACAGGTTCGGGTTTAATGTCAATACCTTGTTTTTCACAAGAATTAATTTCTAGCAATGAGTTAATCATCGTCAGTTGGCGATCATTCCCTTGAATCATCCGCTCAATTATCGAGCGAGATACTGGAATTGGGGATTGGGCATGGGAAAGAGGCAGAGGGGCAGAGGGGATCGGGGGCAGAGGGGAAAGACTTGCTGTAATTTTTCCCCTGCTCCCCTGCTCCCCTGCTCCCTTGCTCTCCTGCTCCCCTGCTCCCTTGCTCCCCTGCTCCCCTGCTCCTCCACTCCCCACTCCCTGATTTAACAAATTCTTTAACACCATCAAGTTACCCATCACCGAAGTTCGTAAATCGTGGGCAACTGTGTGCAAAACAACATCTTTTACCCGATGCAATTCTTCAACTTCTTGCATTTTCTGCTGCAATTGTGCTGTTCGTTCTTGTACCTGGTGTTCTAAATTAGTGTTAAGTTCTGCAAGTTTTTGGTAAATCTGGCTTTGGTGAATGGCGATCGCTACTTGTTCTGACATTTGCTGTAACAAATCAATTTCTATTGGTTGCCAATGACGCGGGCCTGAACATTGATTGGCAATTAACGCCCCAAATAATTCATTACCTAGCATAATTGGTACACTCAAAGCCGCCTTCGTTTGGAATTTTTGAAAGTGCGCTTTGACTTTGGGAGATAATGCTACTTGTGTTACATCTTCAATGACACGCACAAGATTATTTTTGAGTAAGTTTCTTAATTCTTGTAGATAAGCTTCATCATTAGTAGACCATCCTGTAACTGATGGATACTTGGGAGCGACTGATTCTGCAAGAGTTCTGGCTCCTAATTTGGTATTATTTAAACAAATAAAAACCCGATCTGTTTGCAGAAATTGCCTGACTTCCGTCACTGTGGTTTGAAGAACTTCTTCTAAGTTAAGGGAAGACCGAATTCTAACTAATGTTTCTGCCAACAAGCGATCGCGTTCTGCTGATAGATGTAATTGTGCTTCCACCTGCTTGCGTTCTGTAATGTCGTGATGGACTGCTAAAATCGAAGGCAAACCATCTAAATCAATGATTTCGGCTGAAAGCAGCGTTGTAATTATTTTGCCTGACTTTTGCCGAAATTCAAATTCCAAGTTGCGAACAACTCCTGTAGCTTGCAACTCTTGTAACAAATTCTGGCGATCGCGATCGTGTACCCAAAGATTTAAGTCAAAAGAAGTTTTACCAATCGCCTCATCTCGCTCATAACCTGAAAGTTTCACAAAACTGTCGTTAACTTCGATGAAGCGTCCTTCTTGGAGTGTGCTAATAGTAATTGAATCGGGGCTACAACTAAAAGCTTTAGCAAATTTTTGGGCAAGATTTTGTAAGGCGACTTCTGCTTGTTTGCGTTCTGTAATGTCTCGGACAATTGCTACTACCTCATCTTGACCACTCACTACCAACCGCGCCTCATAATCTTTGACTCCCAAAGGCGTTGGTAGCTGATATTCACAAGTTTGCAAAGTTCCAGAATCTAAAGTTTTAGCGATCGCTTCTAGACTAATTGCAGCAACATCACTAGGCAATAACTCGTGTACATGTTTCCCAACTATTTCTTCTCTCGAAAGAGTGATATTTGCTCCTTCACTTTTCAAATCTAGATACTCGCTATCACGGCTGATGCGAAACATTAAATCGGGAATAGCGTCCAAAATTGCTTGATAACGCGCCTCACTCTCAAGCAATTTTTCTTCGGCTTGTTTTCGGTCTGTAATATCCATGACCAAGCCATTCCAAAGCAAATCACCTGATTCTTGTAATTCAGGTTGCGAACTAGCTTGAATCCATTTAAGTTTTCCACTGGGCGTAATGATGCGACCTTCCCAATGCCAAGATGTATTATTTGTAGTACAATAAGTTATAGATTCTGTAAAAGCTTTTATATCCTGTGGATGAATCAGTTTGTATAGCACCCGAAAGTCTTTATGTATAGTTTCTGGTTCTAATTCATACAAATATTCACAACCAGAACTAATATAAAGGACTAGCACAGAACCATCCTGCTGTTGCAGAACTTGGAAAATCATTCCTGGTAAATTGACAGCAACTTTTGAGAGCAAGTTAATAGCGTCTTGCTGGCAATTTGGTGTATACAGCGATTTTACAACGGTTTCATCCACTCTTTGACCCTTTGATACACAAGCTGTTGATGTACAATTAAAAGCCAGAATAACTAACTTAACGGTTTTGATTCTGTAGGCATAATCGCTAACAGAATCAAAACTGCACCTTCTTTCAGAGTAGTTCCTGATGAGGCGATCGCATTCCCCCAATCGGGTGAACGATTTGCCAGATAGAGAATCATTTCAGGAGTGCTGAGTTATATTATGTCCAGGTAATTTAGTTATGATTCCATAGTCATTACGTGCCAGATGCTCCACTTTGTATTTCTTCTTCTTACAAAGGGAGAGACTAGCGCCTGCTGTAGGATGCCCGAACGCGATGGCATCGTTAACTTGACAGACTACTAGAATAAAGATATTGCTTCCACCCAAACTGATAACATGAATACTACCACCGTCAGTTTACCTCCTACCCTCGAACTAAATATCGACTTGACTGACGAGCAATTTTTTCAGCTTTGCCAAAATAATCGAGACTTAAAGTTTGAGCGGACAGCTTCAGGGGAATTAATTATTATGCCACCTACGGGGAGTAGTACTAGTGACCGTAATGCCGATTTAACTTATCAATTAAGAGCTTGGAGTCGTCAAAATAAACTAGGAAAATCCTTTGACTCTTCTGGTGGTTTCAAACTTCCCAACGGTGCAGAGCGTTCTCCAGATGCTTCCTGGGTGAAAATGGAACGGTGGAATTCTTTAAGCGAAGCAGAAAAAGAAAGATTTGCTCCTTTGTGTCCTGATTTTGTAGTTGAGTTAATGTCTCCAAGTGATTCCTTAGAAAAAACGCGAGCTAAAATGAGGGAATACATGGAGAATGACGCTAGATTAGGTTGGTTAATTAATAGAGGACAGCAACAGGTAGAAATTTATCGTCCCAATCGAGAAGTTGAGATTTTACAAAGTCCTAAAACTTTATTGGGAGAAGATGTTTTGCCAGGATTTATTTTAGATTTGGCGGAAGTTTGGTGAGTAATTTCCTTCCCTGAACCATTCATAATCAATCATAACCCCGATAACTTTGATGAAGTCGGGGATCTGCGCTCACGAGTTTGTACATTAACAAACTGACATAATCAACTTTGATCGCAAGAATCAGATAGAAAGTAGTTTCTCGATACAGCTAATCTATTCTCATTTAGAACATGAATAGATTTACTAACATGGAGAAATTAATAATAGGTTTTTGGAGTGGATAGTTTCTGTATTATGGCGATGCTGGGTCTTTTTTATCAAAAAAGGCAGGAGGGCGTTCGGCGAAGACTCAGTAAAGCCGCAGAGGTTAGGAAGAAAATCCACCATTTGCCTTACTAGCCAGTTTTTCATATTCAGGTCGTAAAACTGACATGATAATCAGGGAATCATAACCATTTCCTGATTTTAGACATTCGCGTAGTTTTCCTTCTACAAAAAAACCAGCATTTTTGTAGATAGCCTGAGCACGATGATTTTGCTCTTTAACATCTAGCCATAACCGATGTGCTTTGTATGTCTCAAACACCAATTTCTTAATCATTTCAACAGTGTCTTTGCCATAACCTTGCCCCTTCTGTGTGATGACAATGCGACGAAACTCAATACTCTGATTTAAATTAAGCAGTCCAGCCAAAATAACGTAGCCAATTTTTGTTTCTGTTTGCACAATCAGATGAGCAATATCAGAATCAGCGATCGCTTGAAGATGCTGTTGATATGACCAAGGAATGATGTACTGTCGATTATCGTCATCATACTCAGCTTGCAGAACATAATCGAGATCAGCTTCCTGTGTTTTGCGTAGACTTAAACTGTGCATGATCTCATTTAAGGACGTATTATCATCAGTTTATTCATTATTGTGAACGGTTACGTTTCTCTTCGGTGAACATTTACCAGCATCAGGTTCATCTTTGCGGATCTAGTTGTCATTGACGGTAGGGTGATGAAAGCAAATTAATTCCTTAATAAAAAATATATTGAAGGAGGCATTAATGCAATTACAACAAACACCAGTCTTGGAAGAAACTTTTTGGCAAGCCGTTCTCAATCGAGATCCCACAACTGACGGCAAGTTTTTCTATGGTGTTCGCTCTACAGGCATTTATTGCCGACCTATTTGCCCTAGTCGCAGACCAAATCGTAATCAAGTTTGTTTCTTTGAGTCGGCACAAGAGGCTGAAATTGCAGGTTTTCGACCTTGTAAACGCTGTCAGCCACAACTTGAAACAGTTCCAAATACAGCTAAGTCCAAAGTTTTAGCAGCATGTCGATATATTGAAGCACAAGGCGATCGCATCCCAACCCTCTCAGAATTATCCTCTGAAGTTGAAATGAGTCCTAGTTATCTACAAAGAATATTTAAGCAAATAATTGGCGTATCCCCTTTTCAATATGCAGATGCGCTGCGTAGCCAACGATTGAAGCAGCGTCTTCAGTCAGGCGAGGAAATTGCTCATGCAGTTTACGACACGGGATATGGTTCAAGTAGCCAACTGTATGAGAAAGCACCGAAACAACTGGGAATGACACCAAAAATTTACCAACAAGCTGGAAAGACAATCAGCATTGTTTATGCGATCGCTCCATGTCCACTAGGATATTTGCTTGTGGCAATAACAAAGAAGGGTATCTGTGCCGTTAAACTAGGTGATGAAACAGACAAGCTTAAACATATTTTGAACCAAGAATTTCACCAAGCGCACATCATACGTGATGACCACACACATAAGGAATGGATACAAGCAATCCTCGACTTCATTGCAGGAGGTGAAACACATCTTGATTTACCACTTGATGTCCGTGGAACAGCATTTCAGAAACAAGTGTGGGAAGCATTACAAAAAATTCCTTATGGCGAAACCCGTACTTATACAGATATCGCCCGTAATATTGCCAAACCCCAGGCAGTCCGTGCTGTAGGTAATGCTTGTGGCGCTAATCCGATCGCGCTAATTGTACCGTGTCATCGGGTGCTGCGGAGTGATGGCAGTCTTGGTGGTTATCACTGGGGAATTGAGCGCAAACAAAAACTGCTTACACAAGAATCGAAATTTCTCAAAGATGACTCAAACACCTGAACTAGAATCGTTGACTGAAGAAAGTCTTACCCTTGGTTTAATGGTGCTTGCCAAACTTGATAGCGATTTGGCTCGGATTTTAGAAACACTGGGGCCTCCACCTATATGGTCAAGACAACCGGGTTTTGCAACACTGTTGTGTATAATTCTGGAACAGCAAGTTTCAGTAGCGGCTGCAAGGGCTGTATTTACGCGTCTATGTGCGGTTGTTGTAACTCTGACGCCAGAAAATTTTCTGCTATTGAATGATGTTGAATTGAGAGCAATTGGATTCAGCCGGCAAAAAATTTTATACTGTCGTGGGTTGGCGAATACTATTGCAACTGGTCAGCTTGACTTAAGCAAGCTAGAAACAATGGACGAAACTACTATTAGAACTGAGTTAAAGCGTCTTAAAGGTATAGGAGACTGGACAGTTGATATTTATTTGTTAATGGCGCTGCAACGTCCTGATGTCTTTCCCAAAGGAGATTTAGCGATCGCGATCGCTCTACAAAAACTCAAAAACTTGGCGACGCGTCCAACACCCGCACAATTAGAAGCAATGACACAGCACTGGCGACCGTGGCGAGCAGTTGCGGCAAGACTTCTATGGCATTATTACCTAAGTAGTCCCAAATAATTACTCTTTCTCCCTTCTCTAACGAGACGCTGCGCGTTTACCTAGTGTCTCGTAGAGATGGCGCACTTGGTGAACCAGCGCTGTAGGCGGGTTTCCCGCCGTAGGCGACTGGTGTTAGCGTAGCGGTAGCGTTAGCGAAGCGGTAGCGAGGAACGAGCGTCCGTAGAAGCGTCACCCGAAGGGCGATTCGTATAATAAATATAAACTAAATGGTAGAAAATCAATTAAGCCTAACATCAGAAAACTCTAATAAAACTTCAAAAATCCTGCCGATTATCGCAGTAGTAATTGCATTATTAGCTTTATCTTCAACAGCAATATTTATTAAAGTCGCTGTTAGAGAAATGAGCGCTGTTGCTACATTATTTAATCGTTTATGGATAGCCACTATTATCTTTGGCTTATGGAGTGGGATTAACCAAGTACGGACTCAAATTACAGATGATAAACCTGTATTACCACAGCAACCTTATCCAATCAAAGAGATAGCGCTTTTAATTGCAGTGGGTTTAGTTCATGTATTAGGTCGATTATTTTGGACTTGGGCGCTAACTCAGACTGGTGCTGCTAATGCTAATGCCTTGGGTAGCCTCAATCCGCTATTTACTACTTTAGGGGGATGGCTATTTTTTAATCAAATTTTTGGGCGTAAATTTATCATGGGTCTGATCTTAGCCATAATCGGTGCGATCGCTGTTGGATTTGAAGATTTATTGCGTTCCAATAATAATATTACAGGAGATGCTGTTGCTATCATCTCATCGATATTTTATGCAGCAAATTTTTTACTTATTGAGCAAATCAGCAATAAGTTTTCACTTATCACCATCCTTCTGTGGCGCTGTGCGATCGCAACTACATTGATGATCCCAGTAGTACTAATCTTTGAAAAACAAGTTTTTCCAGTTACTTTGTCGGGGTGGTTAGTAGTCTTTGCCCTAGCTGCTATTTGCGAAGCCTTGGGTCATGGGCTAATTGTATACAGCCTCAAAAATTTTTCATCAGGATTTATCTCTTTACTCTTACTACTCAATCCCGTGATTGTTGCGATTCTTGCTTGGATACTTTTCTCGGAAAACTTGAGTATTTTTAACTTGCTAGGGTTGGCTCTAATTGTCGGAGGTATATATTTAGCAATTTCTAATAAAGAATCTATACAATCTAAAGTTAATACCCATATCCAATCTCCAGCAGAAAGTGAATCTTAAAAAGTTTGTAGTAAAGACTTTAGTCCTGATTTATTAAGCACTAAAGTGCTTACTACAAACCTTGAAATACTTGAGTAATGCCAATGAGAAGCTGGTTACAGTTTACCAGTGAATACCTTTTGGGCCGGGCCTGTCATGTAAACCCGTTGGTCTACTTCTGACCATTCAATTTGTAACGGGCCACCTGGTAACTCTACAGTGGCGATGCGATCGCATTTCCCGGTTAACACTCCAGCTACCAAGGAAGCACAAGCACCAGTCCCGCAAGCTAATGTAATTCCAGCCCCCCGTTCCCATACCCGCATTTTCAAATAGTCACGGCGTACCACTTGAATAAATTCGGTATTTATGCGTTGGGGAAAAACTGGGTGATGCTCAAATTTCGGGCCGATGGTTTCTAACTCAATTGCTGCTACATCTTCCACAAAAGTAATGCAGTGGGGATTTCCCATATTTACACAAGTGACATCCCAAGTTTGCCCCGCCACCTCTAAGGGCTGAGAAATGACTTTTTCTTGGGCGGGTGCAAGAGTGGTAGGAATTTCGCTAGCGAGTAACCTTGGTAAACCCATGTCTACTTTAACTTGACCATCAGATAACAGTTGGGGAGTCATTACACCACCCAAAGTATGAATGCGATATGAGTCTTGATTTCGGGATTCCCCTTCTAAATCTGCCAAAAAGCCAGCTAAACAGCGAATGCCATTGCCACACATTTCCGGTTCTGAACCATCAGAATTAAAAATCCGCATGGTGTAGTCAGTGCCCTTTTCTCCAGGCAGGGCAAAAATTACACCATCAGCACCGATACCAAAATGGCGATCGCACAACTCGATGGCTTGCTCTGGAGTCACAACAGGTACTGATGACGAGCGATTGTCAATCAGAATAAAGTCGTTGCCTAGACCATGATACTTAGTAAATTCAATTGCCATTTCTTCAAGGATGAATTATCAAGGATTAGTTACTCTTTATTTTGCCTTGTAGGTTCATCTTTACTAAAAATGCTTACCGAATTTGACACCACTTTACCCAGTATTATCCAAGTCCAAAACCTGATTAAACAAACAACGCCAGTAGAGTTAAAGCTGCTGACTGGTGATGTGCTGACAGGAAAGGTTGTATGGCAAGATCCACAGTGTATCTGTATTGCTGATGCAAACAGTCAGCACACCGTTTGGAAACAAGCGATCGCCTACATCAAGCCGAAAGTAAGTTAGTAGTGAGGCAGAAACATCATAACCTATCGCTTTATCACTTGCTTCAGTCGAATTAAAGATTCGAGCCCACCGCTTAAGCTGTGGGCTTAGAATAAAGATGCCTTGCACCTTGCATGGCGAAGCAATTCTTTACTTATTCTAGGATACAAGCGCACAATTAAAGTTGTGTATTTTTAATTTTATATTTTTAATTGTTTTGTCACTATACTTAGATTTTTGCAGCACAAACCCACCTATTGCGTCCTTGCTCTTTAGCTTTATATAAAGCTTTGTCGGCGGCGTTAATTAAATCTTGAGATGAACTTTTATCTGTTGGTCTTTGAATTGCAACACCTAAACTGACGGTCACAAAATATTGAACGTTATTCTTCTTTTTATGAGGTATCTTTAATTCTTGAATAGATTTTTGAATCAACTTAGTTATCTTAATCGCACCTGATTCGTTCGTATTTGGCAAAACTACAACAAATTCTTCACCACCATAACGAGCTAGTAGATCGGTAGAATGGTTTAATACAGATTGTGCTGCACGAGCAACTTGTATTAAGCATTCATCTCCAGCTAGATGTCCATAAGAATCGTTATAATCTTTGAAATAGTCAATATCAAATATAATTAAAGATAAATAATTTTCACTTAGTCTTAGTCGATTCCACTCCTGAACTAAAAACTGATCGAAACAATGACGGTTGGCGATTTTGGTTAGAGCATCTAGCTTACTAAGTTTTTCTAGCTGAGAATTTGCTATTTCTAAAGCATGATTTGCTTGAGCAAGTTGATTAGCTTGAGAACGGAATTGCTCTAATAATTCAGAATGTTCTAAAGCTACATTAAACTGAGTGGCTAACTGATGGATAAATTGAATTTCTGACTTTTTCCACTCACGCGAACAATGGCACTGATGAACGCATAGCAATCCCCATAGAGTTTTTCCTTTCATTAAAGGTGCAACAATTTGTGCCTTGATTTGAAATTGCTCTAACAGTTGAATGTGGCAATCCTTTAGCCCAGCTTGATAAATATCTGATACTACCTGTATACGCCCTTGATGATAAGCAACTGCATATTTTTCACCAAAACAATGATCCTTTACTTTGATGGCGATTGTAGAATCGTAGTCAGGCAATACATTCTCAGAAACAAATTCACCAGAGGTATAGTTCGATTCCAAGTCAAATCGAAAGATACTGACGCGATCGCTCCGTAGAGCCTTACGAATTTCTCGTACAGTAGTCTTAAACAAGGTGTCTAAATTCAGAGATTCACGAATTTCAGCAACTAAATTAAACAGAATATTCTGTTGCTGATTCGCTTTATACAGTTCTGCTGCTTTTTGTTCTACTTGAGCTAAAAATTCTGCTTGTTTAACTGCAAATCCTAGCTGTGTTGCAATCTGAGACAAAAACTGAATCTCTAATTTTTTCCATTCATGTGGCTGTGAGTGCTGATAAGCAGCAAGCACTCCCCACAGTTTTTTTCCAACAAATATTGGTGCAGTTGCATAAGCTCGAATATGGAACTGTTCTAAAATTTCTAAATGGCATTGAGACAAGTCTGCTGCATAGACATCTGAAGCAACTAAAGTTTCATTATTACGATATCGTCCACCTTGATTTTCTTGTAGATAAGAGTCATTCCAAACTGTATTTTTTCCTAATGTCTCTAGCTCGTCCCATCCAGTCTCTGCAAACTCAAAGTCGCTGACAAATTCTCCACCCCAGTTTTCATAGAAACAATAAACGGCAATTCTCTCAACGCGGAGTAACTTGCAAGTTTCTTTAGTGGTTGTACGAAAAATTGTTTCTAACTCAAGAGAAGCTCGAATTTTGCTAATAACTCGGTAAAGCGCCCTTTCTTGCTCTTCTAGCTGCTGAATTTGAACTTGTTTATCGTGGAGTTGAGTTTCTAAATTACTAACACTAGGCTGTCCTAAAAGCTTACAGAGTAGATTCGCAGATACTTTCGTAATAACACGTAAACCTGTATAAAACATTACGATTATAGTTTCAGTAATATTTAGACATGATAATAGACAGTTACAAAATCTATAAAAACATAATTTTTCGTAGTTTATAGCTATTATCTCGCAAAGAAGTTTCTTGATCGCTTCTCTGTATCTGACTTTTGTCGTTAAATTTTAAAAAGCTTGCTTTTATCACAAATGATTTTGGATAAAGCACAGTATATACAATAATTATTATTATCGCCAAAGTATCTGATAACTGAAAATATGAGATGAAAAAGTATTGTAAAGATAGAATAAATTTGTCAAAGTAAAGCTCAATCTTAGGTAAATTCAATTATCAAACAAGTTAATCAAATTCAGTAAACCGAAAACTTCTGCGATTGATATGATAAAGATAAATGCCCCCATCAGAGATAATACCAATTCTCCAAAAGGAGGCAACAGATATAAATAACGAAAGTCTTACTGCATCTAAGTTTCTTAATTGCGAATTGCGTTAGCGGAGCGGGGCGTTAGCCCATTGCGTAGCTTGCTTCTCGCCTTTGGCGAGTATTGCGAATTGGTATAAGTCACTACTATCCCAAAGGGGCGATCGCTATATTGAGCCACTTAGCTTGCAAAGTCTTAAAGTTCAATCACTCACACTATCGGCAGGTAGAAAGTCTTTGAGCGCTTCTGCCTCAGCAGCTTTGATTATTGGGACAGAAAGGGGTACTGAAGTAGCGATGGCAAATAACTGTTGTAGTTGACTTAGACCTGTCAAACCACCACATAACAATACTTGGTCGCCAACTCGCAAGTCCATGCCGCCATCAGGATAGCGAATAAACTTGCCATCGCGCCGAATTGCCTGTACTTGTACTCCAAACTGCTTGGCGATATCTAAATCTGCAAGGGTTTTACCAAGGGTTGGTGTATCTGCATTAACTGTAACCCACTGACAAGCACTATTTTCTCCGGGAACAGCAGCTTGCCCCTTGGCAAATTCTGCCAAGGCTGCCAGTTCTTCATTTGCTCCCACTACTAGCAAGCGATCGCCTGCTTCCAATTTGGTTTGATTATTGGGATAATCGATTTCATCGCCGTTAGCGCGGCGAATTGCCATCAAACTCGCTCCTGTTAAATAGCGCATATCTGCTTCTTCTATGCTCATGCCAATTAAGGGCGAATCAGATGGTAGAGGATACCAGCGCTGATTTAGATCGCGAGTTGCTTGGCGCAAATCACGAGCAACTTCAGTAGCAGAACGCTCTGGGCGAAAATCTAAATAATGATCGTTGCGGATTTGCTGCATTTCCCGTTGGACGACAGCTGGCGACAACAAGCCTAAGCTAGTTAATAAATGAGTTGCCATTTCTAAGCTGGCTTCAAACTCTGGTTGCACAACTTCTTTCGCTCCCAATTGATACAGCACTTCAATATTTTTATCCTGGGTAGCACGGACAACCAAATCTAATTCTGGGCGCAATTCCAAAGCGCGTTTCAAGCAAAGACGGCTACTCATGGGATCTGGAAGTGCGATCGCCATTCCTTTGGCATGATTCACCCCGGCAGTTTCTAGAACATGTAAACTGACGCAATTGCCATAGACATAAGACACCCCAGCCTCACGTAACTGCTGAATTTGATTCTCTGATTGGTCGATTACTACCACAGGTAGGTCGTGTTGCAGCAATAACTTGACTAAATTCTTGCCGACTCGCCCATAACCGCAGACTACCAAATGGTCTTTAAAAGGCAAATCTTCCGACGCATCCCGTACCTGATCTTCTTGTAAATACGGTTTCAACCAAGGCATTGATTCGGCAAAATTAAATAAAAATGGCACTAACCGCAGGACAAAGGGAGTAAGCATGAGAGTGACTGCGGTGGTTCCCAAAATTAATAAGTATATCTGTCGAGATACCAGTCCCAAAGTTTGCCCTTCGCTGGCGAGAACAAAGGAAAATTCCCCAATTTGCGCCAGTCCCAAACCGGCGATTATCGCTGTTTTCACAGGGTAGCCAAATAGCTTTACCAGGGGCGTGATAATCAAAAATTTACCTACGAAAACCAGTGCCACTAGTCCTAAAATCAATTCCAGGTTGTTCCACAAAAACACTGGGTCGATTAACATGCCAATGGCGGCAAAAAATAAACTGGCAAAAATATCTCGCAGTGGTTCGACATAAGTCAAGGTTTGATCGGCGTATTCCACCTCAGAAATCATCAAACCGGCGACAAATGCCCCCATCTCAATCGATAGCCCTAAATGCTCTGTCAACAGAGCAATGCCCAAGCATAAAGCTACAACTCCTAATAAAAATAGTTCTCGGCTTTCAGTACGGGCTAACAGTTGCAACAAAGGCGGTATCAGCCAAATCCCCGCAGCTATTGCACCAGCAGCGAATAAAGCAATCCACAGCAGTGCTGTCAGCACGGCGATGCCAATGGTTTCTGCGGGTTGGTTAAGGGCTGGTAAAACTGCTAGCATCAGTCCTAGTGCCAAGTCCTGTACTACCAAAATCCCTAGCATCACTTGCCCGTGAGGGGTTTCTGTTTCGTTGCGCTCCATCAAGCACTTGAGGACAACAGCTGTGGAAGACAAGGATAGAATACACCCTAAAAACATGCCCTTAGCAGGTAAGGTTCCCCAGGCTCCGGTTAACCCGCATACCGCAACTGTGACCAAAATTGTCAAAGCAATCTGAAGTCCACCTCCGCCAAGAGCGATCGCTTTTACTTTCTTAAGTTCCGCAAAAGAAAATTCCACACCCAAGGCGAATAGCAAAAAGGCGACACCAAACTGTGCCAGAGTCTCTACTTGAATAAGTTCTTTAATCAATCCCAGTCCGGCTGGGCCAATGATCATCCCACCAATGAGATACCCTAGCAACACGGGTTGTCGCAAAAGTGCCGCCAACAGTCCACCGCAGGCAGCAACGCCTAAAACTAAAACTAAATCAACAATTAACCTAAAATCTTCTTGCACCAGTTTTAAAAGAACTATTTAAGACCTATTAATTCAGCATACAAAGTTTTATGATCTCAGACAGCTTGTTTAGAGTCTATTCATAAAGGAAATCTTAAGAATACTGAATTCAAATTCCTGAAACCCTTACTAGATAGATATTTTACTTAAATTTACAAATTAGCTGTTAGTGAAGGTGCGACAAAATTTTCATATTAGCCATTAAAAAGAGGCAGAGGGCGGGGTGCTGCTCTTGCTGAGGGAAAACTCTTCTCCTTGCCCCCTGCTCCCTGCCTTATAAAGGTAGGTATTTTGTATTTGGCCATATTTTAACTATTTCAGCCGATGCTTAAATCCCGAAACGACCAAACTACGTTAAACACTTGAGAATTTTCTCAACTATTTTCGAGATTCTAAAAAACCTACCTTTGAAAGGAGTAGGGAGTAGGGAATAAGGAATTAGGCTTTTCAATCTGTACGGAGCTTTTCAGAAATCAAATATTAGTCCTATAGATCCGCCAACCTCCTTAAAAAGGCAGGGCTGTTTCATTCGATCTCTTAAAAATTTTGTCAAGAGTATGAGCCAGAAATTTTAAGAATGCCATTAATATCTTGAGATAAGGAAGTTTCCTGAAATACCTTTACCAAAAATAAATACGGTTATACCTTGGGTTTACAGTAGTTTAATCATTGCAATTTTTTTGTAGCTATGACATACTCTAGCTTGTAAATCCATTATTCCTATAGACTTACCGTAGTTTATAAATTGCTTCACAAATCTGCTGCAAGAAATTAATAATGCTTAAAGATGCACAAGGACTAGTAGTTACAACAGATTCAATCAATGCGATCGCAGGAATCAACCATTTTATTGATCAGATGCTTGGTTATGGTAAAGATGCAGAAACAGTAATTTTACAAGCAATTGCAGCAGATCCCACTTGTGCATTAGCTAATGCTTATGCGGCTGCTTATTATCTCACCCAAGAAAACCGCAAAGCTTGGCAGCAAGCTTTACCATATCTGCAAACTGCACAACAGTATTGCACCAAGATTACTGCCAGAGAAAAGTTATATGTGCAAGCAATTTCAGCTTGGGCTAATCAAGAGATTGATGTAGCGATCGCTATTCATGAGGAAATTACCAGTAGGTTTCCCCGTGATTTGATTTCTGTTCAGCAGGGGCAGTATCATTATTTTTATACAGGCAACAAAGATAAATTACTGGAAATCGCCCAAAAAGTTTTACCAAGCAATCCTGAAAATCATTATTTATCCGGCATGGTGGCATTTGGTTTAGAACAGTGTGATCAACTCCCAGCAGCAGAAAAGATGGCACGTCAAGCGATCGCCTTAAATAGATATGATCCTTGGGCGCATCATGCGATCGCTCATGTCATGGAAACTCAGGGAAGAATCGATGAGGGAATAGCTTGGATGGAGAGTTTTGCAGACACCTGGGAAAACTGCAACTCTATGCTCTACACTCACAACTGGTGGCACATTGCACTATATTATTTGCAGTTAGAAAACTACCAGAAAGTCTTCAAACTCTATGATACGCATATTTGGGAACGTGCCAACAAACAATCTCCTAAAGACCAAGTAGGAGCAATTTCATTATTATTGCGCCTAGAATTACGCGGTGTAAATGTCGAGAACCGTTGGCAAAGCATCAGTCCTTATCTTTACAGCCGGATTGATGAACACGCATTACCATTCCAGGATTTGCATTATGTCTATGCTCTTACCAAAGCCGGACACCATGATTGGGTGAGCCAAATGCTTCAGAATATGCAGTATCACACTTTAAATATTAATCCCTTTTTGCGACGGAGTTGGATAGAAGTAGCAATTCCCGCAGCTAGAGGAATGGTAGCTCATGCCAAAGGCGATTTTCACACAACTGTTGCGGAACTGAAACCTGTTTTACCACGCTTGCATGAGATTGGAGGGAGTCATGCACAACGAGTATTATTTGAGCAAGTTTATCAAGATGTGGTTTTGTCAGCACAAAAGCAGAGTTGGGATTATGCCATGTCTTAAACCAATTCGCAATGGGCAACTCTTGGAGACGCTAAAAGCGAACGCCCCGCTACGAAGAGAGCAATTACGTGTTGTAACGGGGATAAAGGCAAGCAGCCCAACACTTGCGGCTTGATAGAAGCCGGGGACTTAAACCCCTGCATTTTGTTAAAAACTGAAGTTGTTATTTCTTACCTAGACAAGCTAACACAAGAGCGATGTCTACGACTGGCTACGCCTACGCTATAAATCTGATTTAATATCTGATAGTCTTTTAATTCCACTACGGCAAAACGCCTGACTCCAAACTGTTCCATGACTGTTTGCAACTCTGCATCTGGTTGGAGTAGTGCTAACTGCATTTGCTGAATTAAAGATATGCCGAGATGCTGTGCTACTACTAAAGGTGGCATCGGGGAAGGCCCCAACACTTCCACCACCCGCAAATGCTGTAATAATTCGGGAAAATCTTTCAATTCCTGTTCTAGCACTACACTATCAATCGATGCACAATCTGCCAATCCCTCAACTACCCAGCGAATTGAATGTTGATGCGAACCTGATTGTAGCGTTTTGCCAAAAAAACTTTCAGGATATTGTTCTTGAATTAATTTATGACAAAGTAAATTATAACCACTGTTAGAGCCAAGGTCATTATAACAAAATGTTTTTTTTGCTAAATCTGCAAACTTTTTGATATTACTATTAGCATTGACAATTACATCTGCATAGTAAATAGGGCGGTTACTATATCGTGATGATTGCATTACTGGCGCAACTAATGTCTGGAATTGATTTAAAACTATTTGACTATACCGAATTAGTGGTAATCCACAAATAAAAGCTAGGTCTATTTGGTCTTCAAATAACCGAGGATCTTCTAAGGGGTCACATTCACCTTGCTGGAGTTGGAATTCTGCTTTTAAAACACGACCTAAATAAGTTGCGATCGCCTGATAGAATCCGAACCAATTGGGAGCCAGATAAGATGTAATTTGCAACTTCTTTTTATAATATATAGCCATTTTTTTTATAGCAGTTTCAGACTGAAAATTCTTTAGAATATTTAGTTTTTCGCCGCTCAAAAATATTCTGGGCGGCGAAAACTTAGGGCAAGATAAAATTCTTTTGACTACCAAAAAGCAACGCTAGGCAGCAACAGGAGTAGCAAATCTAGCATATCGCTCTATGTAAAATTCCTTACTATTAGCGATCCCTACTACAGAATCACGTTGTTTTAAAGCCTTTTTCCATTGACGTAGACGAGTAAATTCCTCTGGTAGTGCAAAACCTCGATGGTGCTTCAGTGCAGCCCAACGTTCAAACCAGGGGTAAAATGTGAAATCAACCAGACTAACGGATTCGCCAAACCAGTAAGGGCCGTCTCCTGATAACTTTCCTAAAGCTTCATTCTCGACAAATTCCAGATGTTTGTATAGTTCTTGTTTAGCTGCTTCTTGCTGTTGGATATCAGGACTACGCAAGAGAGTAGAAAAAGCTGGAACGAATCGAGTATTAGCAAAATCAATCCAGATTCGAGCTTGTGCTTTAGCAATGGGACTGCTAGGTAAAAGCGGCGGATTAGGAAATACTTCGTTGAGATATTCGTTAATTACTGCTGATTCCCAAACTCGGTTATTATTATGTGCGATCGCAGGCACTTTTCCATAAGGAGAAATATCTGTAAATCCCTCAGGTTTGTTCTGCAAATTAATCTCAATCAAGTCAAAGTCAATGCCTTTTTCTTGCAATACCAAGCGCGAACGGTGAGCATAAGGGCAAACAACCGCACTATATATCTTGATTTCAGCCATGTTGATATTCCTGTATAAATAGGATTTGTTTATTAGCTTTGGCAATTAGTTCAATCCAAAATCTAAAATTAAACTAAAGCCAAGGCACTTCTTCAGGTGCATAACGAAAGGCACGGAAGACTGAATTTTGTTCCCCACCAGCTACTGCTGACTTCTCACCAAGATTCCGAACTGCAAAGTGAGGATTGACATATTCCCAAACAATCTCTCCTGTAACTGTCACCTCAAATATGCGACCGAAAGCACCTTCTGTAATTAAAGTGTTGCCATTCGCTAGACGCTGTGCGCCTGATATATACGAACTGAAGAAATTTTGAGGTGGGTTGTCAGTGTACTGCCAAACTATCTCTTTCGTTTGACGGCTTACTTCAATTACACGAGAGAAATTTAACGCAGTGTGACGACGATGTGCGCCATTATCAAAAATTAGGATATTACCGTTAGCTAATTCATTAGGAAAGTGCTGCTGTGCTAATACGTCATCTCCAAGTGTCCAGATAATCTCTCCTGTTTTGCGATCAATAATTACGACGGTAGAGATATTACGAAAGCTGACTATAATATTGCCGTCAGCGAGTTCGCCTACAGTATTGCCATGAGTCCATTCGTGTCGTTGATCTTGGGGAGTGATAGTAAAAATATCTGGATCTAAATGTTCATGAGCGTGCCAAGTCCAAACAATCTCACCCGCAGGAGTAACTTCATAAAGTACATCAGCATAGATATCACCGTCTGCTTCCGTTCCTGCTACACCGCCTTTGATACGGGGAATCAAAGACTGAGGTATCTTTTCAATAGCTAATAAAATCGTGTTACCGTTGTGTAGTCTGCGCCCGTCGTGATGATGATCTGGATGTTTATACTCCCAAATAATATTTCCTTTAGGATCTGCTTCTAAGACAACGCCACCTTTAAAGGCAGCCCACAAAGGAAAATGTGCCGGAATATCTAGCGTTTTCCCATTATAAAAAAGGTTGCCATTGGGTAAAAGATAAGCATATAAACCCGGTGAATATGGCAGATTCCATTGATGTACTATTTCTCCTTCTAGATTCAGAAGATATACTTCTCCGTTACCTGTAAGTGGTGTAAAAAGGGTATAACCTTTGAATACTTTGTCAGGATTATAAGCTCTTAAACCAGTACCACGGCGACGAATAGTATTTTGGTCAACTGATGCTGTTGCGATCGTCATAATTTTAAGGGTACTAGAGACTATTTTTAAACCCAAATTTGCATTATTTTGTTGGGTGGCGCTACGCTTAACCCAACCTACTTTTCTTTTAATTTTTAATTGTTAAGGTGCTGGGTTCGGATATTGAGTATGAACTGAATCCAATTCAGCCAATATATCTTTATCAAGAACTACATTGATGCTTTCTATATTCTCTTTAAGTTGTTCTAGTGTAGTAGCACCAATAATCGTACTGGCGACAAACCAACGACTCCGCACAAATGCGATCGCTAATTGTGCAGGGCTTAGTTGATGGCGTTTGGCAATTTCTACATAAGCTGCTACTGCTTTGCTAACATTTGGTTTTAAATATCGCTGACCAAAGTTTTCAAATAAAGTAACTCTTGCTTTCTCTGGTTTACCGTTGAGGTATTTACCAGTTAAATAGCCAAATCCCAAAGGGCTATAAGCTAGTAAAGGAACGTTTTCGTAATAAACTGCTTCTGCAAGTGCGCCATCAAAAACTCTATTGAGTAAATTGTAAGCATTTTGAATAGAAACAACTTTAGGTAATCCTAATTGTTTAGCTACATGGCTAAATTGTGCAATGCCCCAAGGAGTTTCATTACTTAAGCCGATATAGCGAATTTTACCTGCATTTATGACATCGGCAAAAACTTCTAGTTGTTCAGTTATGGGAACTGTTTCCCCGACTTGATTAGGGTCGAAAACTGTTTGTCCAAAACGTGGTACATAACGGTCTGGCCAATGGATTTGATATAAATCAATATAGTCTGTTTGCAATCTTTTGAGACTATCATCTACAGCTTGTTTGATATTATCCCGATCAATGGCTTTAGCTCCATCACGTAGCCATTTAAAGCCGCGACCAGGCCCTGCAATTTTAGTAGCGACTATTAGTTGATCTCGCTGCTGATGTTTTAACCATTCTCCAATATAAGTTTCGGTTAAGCCGTATGTTTCAGCACTGACTGGTACTGGATACATCTCAGCCGCATCAATGAAGTTAATTCCCTGTTTAATGGCATAATCTAGCTGCTGATGGGCTTCTTCAATAGTATTTTGCTGCCCATAAGTCATTGTGCCAAGGCAAATTTCGGAAATTTTTAGGTCACTATTACCTAGTTGATTGTATTGCATATTTCTGAATTATTTTTTAAATTTAACAAAGTTTTTACGCAATTGCTATTAAAAAGTAAATTACCCCTTGTTCAGTAGATTAGTGCTGTTTGCAGAAATAATTGAGAATTATTTAAATAATACTACGTTATCTCTACCGAATTATCGGATTAATAAATAAATTTACAAATTTATACTCAAAATATTTTACTAGGGTTAGCGATCGCCATCCCCAACATCAACATTATAATTAGTCTAAAAACGACTATAAAAGTAGAGTATGACAATCTTACAACTTGTAAATAAAGAGCTTTCAGAAGTTCCCGTCATTGATATTAGTACATTAGTCTCTCAAACTAGCAACAATTCTGATGTAATTACAGACCAAATTAGACAAGCCTGCCAAGATTACGGTTTCTTCTATATCGTCGGACATGGAGTTGATGAACAACTACAGGAGCAACTAGAACATCTCAGTCAACAATTCTTCGCGCAGGATATAGAAACTAAACTGAAGATTCGTATGGCTCTTGGTGGTAGAGCATGGCGAGGATATTTCCCCGTGGGTAACGAGTTAACATCAGGTAGACCTGACTTAAAAGAAGGTATTTACTTTGGTGCAGAACTAGCAGAAGACCATCCATTTGTGAAAGCTGGTGTACCAATGCACGGTCGAAATCTTTTTCCATCCAATATTCCCCAATTTAGGGAAACAGTGCTGGACTATATAGACTCAATGACCAAACTTGGACACACCCTAATGGCTGGTATTGCTCTAAGTTTGGGGTTAGAAAAATCCTATTTTGCTGAACGTTATACAAAAGATCCATTAATATTATTTCGGATTTTTAATTACCCTCCCAATCCATCATTATCTAAATCTGAATGGGGCGTTGGTGAACATACAGATTATGGAGTATTAACTATACTCAAACAAGATAATGTAGGTGGATTACAAGTCAAATCAAAGTCTGGTTGGATAGATGCACCTCCTATTCCTGGTTCATTCGTATGCAACATTGGGGATATGCTCGATCGCATGACACAAGGATTGTATCGTTCAACACCCCACCGCGTTCAGAACTTATCAACAAATAATCGCCTTTCGTTCCCGTTCTTCTTTGATCCCAATTTCAACGTTGAAGTCAAACCCATTGAATTGAAGGATGTAGTAGTGAATGATGATAAAAGCTATCGCTGGGATAAAGCCAGTGTCCACGAATTTCGCGGGACTTATGGCGATTATCTTTTGAATAAAGTCTCTAAGGTATTTCCAGAACTACAACAAAAAGTGCTTTAGAGAGTCCAAATCAACTTTGATAAGGACGCGGTAATTGGCGCAGTTTATGAGCCGTATCCAATTCGCTATTGTTTTTCCTGCCATATCCCCAACCCAAGAGACGACGATATTCACCCATGATGCCACTTTCAATTAAATCATCCTCATTGACTGCAACGTTGGTATGAGATTGGGGCGCAACATAAAGTGCATCCGCAGGGCAATATGCCTCACACATGAAACAAGTTTGACAGTCTTCCTTGCGGGCGATCGCAGGTGGTTGATTAGGTACAGAGTCAAAGACATTGGTAGGGCAAACTTGGACGCACAAATTGCAATTGATACAAAGTTTATGGCTGACAAGCTCGATCATGATATGCTCCTGCTACAACTTTGATACAGAGGGTGTGGTTTGAGTGGTTTTTGCTGGTGGTGTAGCGATTGCATCCGTAATCCAATCACGCCTTACCCAAAGCTTATCTAAGCCACCTGTTGCTTGGTAATAACGCTGATTTGGATCGGTTTCAGGATAGTCTATGCGAATATGTTCGCTGCGCGTTTCCTTGCGATGTAAGGCGCTAAAATATGCCCATCGTGCTACAGCCGTTAAAGCAGCCGCTCGCCGAGAAAATTCCACATCGCGCACTGTATCTTGTTTCGGGTTGCCTTGTACTTGCTGCCACAGCGTTTCTAATTTGGCGAGAGAATCCAAAAGTCCCTGCTCAGAACGCAAGTAATTCTTCTCCAATGGGAACATCTGGGCTTGTACACCGCGCACGATCGCCTCACTATCGAATGTTTCAGAAGTAGGTGAGGATGACGATGGGCTACGCCCTGCCAAAGGCGATCGCAATCCCACTTGACCAGCAGGACGCGCAACCCGTTCATTTGCATGAGTGCCCAGCCTCTTGGCGAAGTGCGCTGCTCCAACTCCAGCCCATTGCCCTGTGGAGATTGCCCAGGCAGCATTGGGGCCACCACCCCCAGAAGCTAAACCGGCTAAAAACTCCCGCGATGCTGCATCACCGGCAGCGTAGAGACCAGGAACCTTTGTAGCGCAATTATCATTCACAATCCGAATCCCACCTGTACCACGGACTGTACCCTCTAAAACAAGTGTCACAGGCACTCGTTCTGTATATGGGTCAATACCAGCTTTTGTATAGGGTAAAAAAGCAATGAAATGAGACTTTTCAATCACTCCTTTAACTTCCGGTGTGGCTCGATCCAAACGAGCATAAACGGGGCCTTTCAGGAGGGCATTAGGAAGGAATGATGGATCGCGACGGCCATTGATATAACCGCCTAGATCATTGCCTGCTTCATCGGTATAACTAGCCCAGCCAAAGGGAACACCCCTGGTTACAGTGGCATTGAAAGCCGTCGAAATTGCATAGTGATTAGAAGCTTCCATACTAGAAAGTTCGCCGCCGGCTTCCACTGCCATCAGCAATCCATCACCTGTATTGGTATTGCAACCTAATGCTTTACTCAAGAATGCACAACCGCCATTCGCTAAGACTACTGCACCAGCACGAACGGTATAAGTACGATGATTTTGCCTCTGCACACCTCTTGCACCAGCTACTGAGCCGTCGTCAGCCAATAAAAGTTCTAGAGCCGGACTTTGGTCGAAAATCTGCACACCAACACGCAAAAGGTTTTTGCGAAGTACCCGCATATATTCAGGGCCATAATAACTCTGACGCACAGATTCCCCATCTTCTTTAGGGAAACGATAGCCCCAACTTTCTACTAGGGGCAAACTCAGCCAGGTTTTTTCGATAACACGCTCGATCCAACGTGAGTTAGCGAGGTTTTTTCCTGCGCGATAACGCTCCGATAAAACTTTTTCCCAATTCTCTGGAGACGGAGCCATGATGCCGTTACCACTAGCCGCCGCCGCACCACTCGTACCCAGAAAACCTTTATCAACAATGATGACTTTGACACCTTGAGATGCTGCTGCCCAGGCTGCCCATGCTGCGGCAGGGCCACCACCAATTACCAGTACATCAGCAGTTAGTTGTAGTTCATTTTCACTATGGACTGTTAGCAATTCCTTTTCCTCTATAAAGTCTCCAAAGTACAGCAGAATTCAGGAGTCAGAAACCCTCCGACTTTTCGCTGCGTCTGTGCATAAGGCAAATTCATACATTCAATCAGCAACGCCCACAAAATTAATAAACAGAAGTCAGCAATTTATCTATCGCAGCCCGAAACGCCGTTGCTGCACCAGCACTCATATCACGAGGGGCGCAGATGCGATTTCTCAAATATGCGAAAGTAATAGCTCCGACAGCAGCGAATAGGGGATCAACACTACTATTTTTACCACCAGTCCTTCCACCCGATAAGGTATTGCCATTGCCATGAATCAGATAATCAGCCAGTTGTCGCAGGTGAAACTCAACAGCGTCCTTAACTGTGGTAAAGTCACCGTCTGCCGCTATTACTTGGACTCCAGAATTTTTGATAATATCTGCGATCGCAACTTCCCGATTATCGCTCAATCTCTCAGCTGCTTCGGCTCGATATTGAATTTTTTCACTATCTGCTACATCCAGAGGTAAAGGACTTCCAATCGGTTCAACTCCCCATCTGCGACGCAACAATAAATTATTAGTGATATTATCCGACTTCACCCTGTGATAAGCAGGACGCTGATTAAGTGCATCAAACCAAGCATTAATGCGAGGAAAGCGAGGATTTCCTTTGAGGTGATATCCCCGATACACAGGTAAATTAGCCGCCAATCTATCTAGATGGGGGCTATACAGAATGTCTACTAAGCTAAATGTACTGACAAAGTAGGGGCCAGGGTATTTAGCCAAAGCTTGCTCAAGTTCATCTAACTTCGCCTCAAATGCTGCTTGCAATGCCAACTCATCAGCAGCATCTACAGATGCTTCTCTCAGGAATTTGTAAGTAATCTCTCTAAAACCGTTAGTCTCAGCTTCTTCAACTAACTGCCTAGCAACAGCATTTTCCTCTGGATTTTCCGGTAATAATGCTGGATGTGGAAACCTTTCTTCTAAAGCTAAGAGAATATCTTTAGATTCATATACTAAATTTCCCTCAATTTTTGCTGCTGGGACAAGAGTTGTGGGAACTAGGTCAGTGTACCATTTAGGTTTATTACTTAAATCAATAAACTCTGTTGCAAAGGGAATTTCCTTTTCTTCCAGAGCAAACCAAACTCGTTCACAGAAAGGACACCAGGAATTAGTATCTCGATAAAGTAAGACTGGCGGTTCTGTATTTGGCGGAAGTTTATCTAAACTGCTGGGTATTGGTGCAGTAGAAGGAGATTGTCCTGTCCTCTTTACCCTACGCGCAGAGGTATTTTTTCTAGCAGTTTCTAAAACTTCTTCCCAAGTTGACACTGTGTTTTGAATTGACATTTTTTACCTCGCTTTACTAGGAATGCCGGAAAACACAAATAACTGTTGCTCTTTAGGTGCAGCCAAGTTTTCACCAAGGTATCGATTAAGACCAACACCCATATCTCCTGTAGCGGTAAGCTTGAAGTTTACTTCTTCAAATCCAGATGCACTTAAAATTTTCCGCACATTGTCAGAGTAAGTAATACCGTTAGAGTGTCCACGAGTCCAAATGACAAAAGCACCTGGTTTACTCAGAAAACTTAAATTATCTAGTAAGCGATTGAGTTCAGCCTCATCAGCCAGATTGCCAAAGACACCACACACAATCACGATATCTGCTGGTACTGCTCCTACATAGTTTGTGGCAAGAGTTGCATCACCATTGATAAACTCAATTTGCTTGGCTAAACCCAAAGACTCTATACTTGCTCGTCCACGCTCAACTAAATTTGAATTTATTTCAACCAGTCGTGCAGAAACATCCTTCGCACGGGGGTGATTTTTTAAAGTTCCTAATAAATCTCGTCCATCACCCGCGCAAACACTCACTATTCGGATAGCGCCATCTGGTGAGGCATTTAAGCTATAAGCAATATATTCCTGCACGATTTCTAGACGCTGCTGCAATTTTGGCTCAGTGTTGTAGAGGTCGTGCCATTCATACCAATCTTTTGGCATAAGGAGTGATTCCCATTTGATGCACACTGTGTAATTGCAAGCTACAGTTATTTGATAGACTAACCGTAGTTTACAGATGAAGGCAGAGTATCATACACATTCATAGAAAATCAAGCCTGATTTTTTATGAATGTCTTCAGTGCAGTAATTATACGGTATTGAGTTTATGGTATTTATTTTTACATACCCAGTATTACTCAGGAACAACTCTGGTTATAGCTAATACAGAAATTTATAATGATTGATTCTGAGCGATCGCTTAAATTGCTGGCATCTAAATGTTGTACTCTGTTTTTAAAGTTCAATCGACAACTATTTTATAAACTAATGTCACAACCATCAATAACATAGTACGCAACCAAAAAGCGAACGCGAACGAACTGACTAAATAGCAAACAGTTTTCCTCTAGGACAAAGTGCAGATTCAATAGAAGCACGCCTTGCTAAACTCCATATTGTGGCTTGATTTGCTGTAACTACAGGAATCTTTAAATCTGCCTCTAATTCCTCAATCACCTCAAATGTTCTCCATGCCGTACAAGGCAACACAATAGCATCTGCACCTTTGTGAGATACCTCTTTAATAAAAACTGCGACTTCATCGGGTGACTGATGCCAAAGGTAATTCTTTTTTGCTACTTCTTTTGGGCGTTCATCACCTTTAAACCCCACTATTTCAAAAGGCGCTTCACTCAAAAACGTTTTTAGCGTTTGGTTATTCCATTCTGGATAAGGAGTGACTACAGAAATTTTCTTAATCTTTAGATATGCCAACGCTTCTAATAGAGCCAGAGCAGGCACAACAACAGGTACTCCTAGCACCTGCGTCAAACGTTGCTCTAGTTGTTTGGCAAAAACTTGCCCTCGGTAAAAAGTTGCTGTTGTAAAGCCGTATGCTCCAAAATGTACCCCGGCTCTAGCTAATTTTTCTACTTCCTTAACAGCTTCTTCATTGATGTCATCCATTGATTCATAGCTTTCATAAGCGTGTGAGCGTTGAGCAATCACACGATGGCTATGAATACTGACTTGACTGGAAAAAGCAGAGTGAAAGTCAGGCTCAAATGTGGTGTTACCTGCGGGTACTAGCAAGCCAAGACGGATCTGCCTATTAGAGTCAGCTTTTGAGTACATAATAATACCTCTTTTTGACAAGCCTGATTATGTCTAAATATTTATTTAGTTACACTAATAATTAGGTATACATATTTTCAGGAAGACTGTATAATATAGTAACTACGCTAAATCGACCGATAAACTGTAATATATCATTTAACTGACATAGATACCTGCCAGTCAATTATTTAACTGCACCGATCAATCCATCTCACTTTTGTCTTATTGCTTTAGTTGGAGTTGTGCAATCTCAAATAGTTTGTATCCACGATGATTACAAGGAAAAGATTTCATGAGCAACATACAACTGTATTTCGCCAAAGCCTCTACTTTCTCTCAACGGACTCGTGTAGTCTTACTGGAAAAGGGCGTTGACTTCACCCCGATAGAAATTGACTTACAGAACAAACCAGATGGGTACACTCAGATTTCCCACTATGGCAAAGTTCCAGCTATCAAACATGAGGATGTTGTAATTTACGAGTCCGCCATCATCAATGAATATCTAGATGAAGTCTTCCCGGAACCACCTTTGTTACCCCGCGATCCAGCAGCTAAAGCGATCGCTCGCATCTGGATAGACTACGCCAATACTCGCCTTGTCCCAGCTTTTAATAAATTGCTGCGCGGTAAAGATAGCCAAGAACAAGAACTTGGACGAAGAGAGTTCACAGAAGCACTTCTATATATTGAACAAGAAGGATTAGGCAAAGGTGATTACTTGTTAGGAGATCAGTTTAGCCTAGTTGATATCAGCTTCTATCCTTGGTTTGAGCGTTTACCACTCTTAGAACACTTCCGCAAATTTACATTACCAGCAGAAACACCTCGTTTGCAGACATGGTGGAACAGCTTAAGCGATCGCTCCTCAATTCAAGCAGTAGCAAACCCTGTGGACTTCTATTTGCAAAGATTCGCAAAAATTCTCGGTGAACCTGTTCCCGTTGGTGCAGCACAAAAATAGAGCATTGGGATTGACAGAAATTAACCAAAATCCAAAATGGGATAACCTATGAGCTTAAATAACCAAGTTCTAGACAAACCAATTTCCGCAGAACTGCCATACGTAGAGGCTAACCTCAGTTACCTGGTTCCAATGGCAGAAAAACCTGTTAACTATACTTACGAACCACCAGCCGGGATTCCCCGCACGAATGCAACTTATCAGACGCACAAACTGCCAATTTACAATGCTCGTTCTATCTCAGAGAACATCTCGTTAGATCGAGAAGGTTTCGCCTTTACTGGACATAATACTAATGTCCGCAACTTTTACGATGAAGACGAAGTACGCCGCGTCTACTATCCAGAAGCCGAGCAATTGTTAAAAGAAGTCACAGGTGCAACAAAGGTAGTGATATTCGATCACACCCTGCGTAATGCCAGTCAGTCAAAGCCAGGTGAGAATAATATTAAAGAACCTGCCTTGCGCGTACACAACGACTTCACTGCCAAATCTGGCTATACTCGCGCCCATTTGGAACTAGCAGCACGAGGCATAGATGACATTGATGCGCTACTAAAACAACGATTTGCCATCATCAATGTTTGGCGAGCGATCGCACAACCAATCCAAGAGTCACCATTAGCAGTGTGTGACGCGCAAAGTATCGCACCCACAGACATTGTAGCTGGCGATCTTGTGTACCGCGATCGCGTCGGTGAAACTTATGGAATTACGTATAACTCCAAACATAAATGGTTCTACTTTCCGCAAATGCACAGAGACGAAGCACTATTTATCAAATGCTTTGACTCCGCAGAAGACGGACGCGCCCGTTTTGCCGGCCATACAGCCTTTGAAGATCCCACCAGCCCAGCCAACGCTCCCCCAAGAGAAAGCATTGAATTACGAACATTCGTCTTTTACCCGGCATAAATCGCAAAAACTTCTCTCATACTCCTACTCTCTGCGTGAAACAAATTAACCCTTGGAGATACAAATATTATGACTTCCCAACACTTTGACATCAAACCAATCGCTGGACGTATCGGTGCAAAAATCATTGGTGTTGACTTAAGCAGTAACCTCAGCAATGAAATCATCAGCGATATCCGTAAAGCTTTAGTTAAACACAAAGTCATCTTCTTCCGAGAGCAGAACCTTGACGCTCAAGGACAAGTAGCCTTCGCCCGACGCTTTGGGGAAGTCACCACAGCCCATCCCACCGTTCCCTCATTGCCAGAAAACCCAGAAGTTCTTGATCTCAATTACGGTAAGACTGTGAGTCGCGCCAACAATTGGCACACCGATGTGACATTTGTAGATCGTCCCCCTCTTGGTTCTATTTTGCGGGCGCTTGTTATTCCACCATCGGGAGGTGATACTATTTGGGCAAACTCCGTAACTGCCTACGAAGATTTACCAACTCACCTGCGTAATCTTGCTGACCAACTCTGGGCAGTACACAGCAACGCCTACGATTATGCAGCAGCTACAATTGACTTGCCAGAAGAAATCTTAAAGCATCGGGCTGTTTTCACTTCGACTGTATACGAAACCCTGCATCCAGTTGTCCGCGTCCATCCTGAATCTGGTGAACGTGGTTTATTTATTGGTGGGTTTGTGCGTCGCCTGCGCGGTTTTTCCCAGAATGAATCCGATGAAATCTTGAAATTGTTGCAAGCTTACATCACACGTCCTGAAAACACAGTCCGGTGGCGCTGGAAAGTTGGCGATGTAGCTTTCTGGGATAATCGCGCTACTCAACATTATGCGATCGCAGACTACGATAATCAACCTCGCCACGTTCAACGAGTTACACTTGTGGGTGATATTCCTGTTGGTATTGATGGTAAGCAGAGTGAGGCTATTAAGGGAGATTCTTCTGCATATAACCGACGTGAACCCGCTTTAGTTTAGAACAGATCAATACCTTTTTTATCTTTAGACATCGCCGAAGATGAATGTAGAGACGTTGCATTGCAACGTCTCTACAAGGGTTTCATATCATGTCCGCTAAATTCCCATAATAAAAGAATCCCTCCCCGCAAGCCTACGGTGTACACACAAGTCGAATTACCCCCCTTAATCCCCCCTTATAAAGGGGGGAAACCGGAAATAAATCTAGTTCCCTCCCCTTTATAAGGGGAGGGTTAGGGTGGGGTAAAAACCAGCTTCTGCTTCTTAAACTACTTCAGACTTGTGTGTACACCGTAGCCCGAAGAGCGGGGAGGGGTTGGGGGTGGGGTTCTTAGAGTTTAATAAGCAATCAAGCGGGCATGATATCAGGTAACGCATAATTAATTGATGGAGATGTCTTTTGTATGAGCAGAAAATTGGGGCGCTCAAAACTGTTTTAATTCAATTTTCTTATCCCGCTTTTCTGTTAAATTCCTATAATAAATTTGTATTACTCTAATTAACTTTAAAAAAAACGTAGCAGATGGGTAAAAATTACCTTTCTGCTACAGAAATGCGGAGGTATAAACTTGATTATTTAATTGGCATGAACCAATTCTTGAGGCGCTGCGGCATCATATTCTACAGCTTTCACAAATTCTTTGAGAACGTCTTTAAGCCTTTGATCAATATCCTCATCTAACACGACGCTGTTATCAGCTTGTCGTTGAATTTGTTTGTCTACCGCATAAATAGTAGCTAGGATATGCCGCGCTCCTAATTCAGATAAGACAGGTTTAAGAGCATATTCAATTGCCAATAAGTGAGCGATCGTCCCACCCAAAGCAATTGGTAAAACAGGTTTACCTGTTAATGATTTTTGTGGGAGCAAATCTAGAAATGTTTTCAGTACTCCTGTGTAAGCAGCTTTGTAAATCGGGGTGGCAATAATCACACCATCTGCTTTTGCTAGTAAAGCTTTTGGCTCCTCTAAAGCAGGACTATCGTAACGTCCAAAAACTAAATCTTCAGCAGGCAAATCCCGAACTGAAATAATGTCTACATGCAAGCCTTCTTGTTGTAAAAGCTTGGCAGTGTATTCGACAACACCATAGGTTCTAGATGGATGGGTTGGACTACCAGCGATCGCTAAAATATTTGTCATTCAATTAAACTCCCAATTTCTACAATCGGTTCAGTATGTTTTGTGGTTTTGGTATTCATAGCTGATGCTGTATTAACCTGATCGCTCAGTCGTTTGTAGGGACGGCGTAAACTCATACTCTCTACTTCCCAGATGTAGCCATGAATAACTACATTTTTAGGAATTAAGGCAGAATTACGCAGTAATTCTACCTGCTGTGTACAGATTTCATCCACATCGGTAAACGTTTTGATCCATTTGGAAAAAACGCCTTTTGGTAGCTTCAACTCTGGCAAAGCAGGATCGACACTAACTTGATCCACGTTAATACCTTGATTTTGCAATACCTCACTGAGAAAGTCTCCTGATGCTGTCATCATGCCACATTCGGTATGATTAATAACGATAATTTCTTTTGTGCCAAAAAACTGTGTAGTTAACATTGCTGATCGGATAGCATCATCCGTAACTAATCCTCCAGCATTACGGAAAATATGAGCATCTCCTTCACCAATTCCCAATACTTTTTCTATCGGTAATCGCTCATCCATGCACGCCAGCACCCACAAGCGTTTATTGTTAGGTATCCCCAACTGGCGACGTAATGCCCACGCTTCTTTTTCTGAGATTTTTTGGTCAATTTGTTGGTGCAACATGGCTGGTAATTTTCTAGTTCTTAATTACTAGGATATGGACGTTGCTCTTTCCTGATGCTGCTTTTTAGGGAAATCTTCATTTGCCACAATCTCACCAAATGGACTCAATACATGTTGCTTCTCAACTGTTGGCAGATTCTCTAATGGCAAATGGGGAAATAGAAGTTCTGCAACTCGATAAGCTTCTTCTAGGTGGGGATAGCCAGAGAGAATAAAAGACTCAATACCCAAAGAAGCATATTCCAATATCCTGGCAGCTACAGTTTGGGGATCGCCTACTAAGGCTGTTCCCGCACCACCCCGCACCAAACCAACTCCCGCCCACAGGTTCGGGCTAATCTCTAATGCCTCACGATTACCGTGGTGTAGTTGAGTCATCCGCCGTTGCCCAACTGAGTCCATCCGGGCATAAGCTTTTTGGGCTTTAGCGATCGCCTCATCATCTACATACTTAATCAATTGATTCGCCGCATCCCAGGCTTCACTCTCAGTTTCGCGCACAATCACATGTAGGCGAATCCCAAACCGCAAAGTTCGGCCTTCTGATAAAGCAAGTTTACGAACTGATGCAATTTTCTCGGCTACTTGCGCCGGTGGTTCACCCCAAGTTAGATAGACATCTACGTGCTTGGCAGCAATTTTTTGAGCAACGGCAGAGGAACCACCAAACCACAAGGGCGGATATGGCTTCTGGACGGGTGGAAACAGCAGCTTACCATCTTGGATATTAAGATAGTCGCCTTGAAGATTAGCTTGTTCACCACTAGCGATCGCTCGCCATACTGTCAAAAATTCATCTGTTAATTCATACCGTTGATCGTGATCCAAATGCAAGCCATCTCCCGCTAACTCTACGGGATCGCCACCTGTCACGACATTAATCAGCAAGCGTCCTCCAGAGAGCCGATCAAAAGTCGCCGCCATCCGCGCTGCTACTCCAGGTGATACCAAGCCGGGACGAATCGCTACCAAAAAACGCATTTGTCGCGTCAGTGATACCAGTGTTGACGCTACAATCCAAGCATCTTCACAAGAGCGACCTGTAGGCAGCAATGCCCCCGTATAACCAAGGTCATCCACCGCTTGGGCAATCTGCCGCAGATAAGGAAAGCTGATTGCCCGCCCACCTGTAGCAGTTGCAAGGTAACGTCCGTCGCCGTGGGTTGGGATAAACCATAGTAGCTGCATGAGTCGTGTCCTTTTAAACTACGGTAATTCGGTAGAATCACCGTGCTTTACTTATAGTTTTCAGAGTATCACATATTCTACTTAACCAAAGAAGAAGTTTTTCTGAAAACCTTTTAGACTACGATATACACACAAGTCCTAGTGAAAAGGAAGGGGGCAAACAAGTTCTCAAACGGATCAACTTAATGACTCATTTGCAATAATTGATGTGCGTGAGCGCCTTCATTATTCATAACTTTTTCTAATACTGCTTCTCTAATATTTACAAATACTTCACTAGCTCTGTCTCGTGGACGCGATAATTTTACAGGTAAATCTAACGCAACCCGTCCTTCTTCAATTACTATCACTCTGTCTGCCAGCGCTACAGCTTCTTCTACATCATGAGTAACTAAAAACGCCGTAAAGCCTCTCTGTTGCCACAAATCCTCGATTAAATGTTGCATTTCTAAGCGAGTTAACGCATCCAATGCTCCTAAAGGTTCATCAAGTAGTAATAGTTGTGGTTGACTCACTAAGGCTCTAGCCAATGCTACTCGTTGTCTTTGCCCTCCAGATAATACGTAAGGCCATTCATCAGCTCTATCTTTAAGTCCTACTTGTTCCAATACTCGCGCAGCTTTTGCACGCCAATTTTCTTGCAAACCCAGACCCACATTATCTATCACACGTTTCCAAGGTAGTAATCGAGGGTCTTGAAACATTACTCTTACAGATTGACTAAGTTTATGTAGTGGTTGCCCATCTAATAATATGCCGCCTGTAGTTGGTTTATCTAACCCAGACACTAGGCGCAGTAAGGTACTTTTACCGCAACCACTACGTCCGACAATAGCAATAAATTCTCCTGGTGCTACTTCTAGATTTAATGATTTTAAGACAGTTTTATTTCCAAAAGCCTTGCTTAAATCCAAAATATTGAGTTGTGAACCTTGTAGAGTTGAAACCATGTGTATTTCTCTTTTATTGAGTGATTTAGGTATCGGGAATTTGGATGGATTTTTTAAAATCAATTAATCACATTCAAAAACTAAACGGTTGTTTAACCTTCGATTTAATATCTTATCCAGCAGATGTGTAATTAGGATTCCATGATAAAAATTTGTTTTCTAGAGCTTTGGCAATAGAATTTGCAAGTTTACCTAACAGTGCATAGATGACAATACTTAACACCACAACGTCTGTTTGCATAAACTCACGGGCGTTCATTGCCATATAACCAATGCCGGAATCTGCTGCAATTTGTTCAGCTACAATTAACGATAGCCACATAATCCCCAAAGAAAAGCGGACGCCAATCAAAATTGAAGATAAAGCTCCTGGAAAAACAATTTGCCACAAAAGCTGCGATGTTTTTAAGCCATAAACTCTGCCCATTTCAATTAGAGCGGGATCTACACTACGAATTCCATGATAGGTATTAAGATAAATTGGAAAGAATACACCTATAGAAACTAAAAATAATCTAGCTTGATCGCCAATCCCAAACCATAAAATTACTAGGGGAATTAATGCCAAGTTGGGAATAGTACGCAGCATTTGTAAAGAACTATCTAACAATTGTTCTGCAATGCGAGAAAACCCAGTGAGTAATCCCAAAATAAAGCCAATTCCGCCACCAACGATAAAACCAGATATAGCGCGTGCAGCACTGATTCCCATGTGTTGGAAAAGCTCTCCAGTTGAGGCTAACCTAAATGCCGTAAAAACTACACTACTTGGTGCTGGAAGAATTCTGCTGGAAAGTAAACCAGTTCTAGAAGCAACTTCCCAAAGTATTAGTACTATAAGAGGTACTACCCAAGGGATGATTGGATCAGCGATTTTCTTGTTGAATAATACTTCTAGGGATTTTTTGCTGCTTTTATTTTTCAGAGTAACAGTCATAAGCTACCAATTAGTTGTTGTTTTATGAAATTCTCTCTCAATTTAAAAGCTATTTCGTCAATAGGACTGAATAGCTTTGGTGTTACGTATGTTTGTTTTAGCGAGACAGGGACATAATGGGGAACAAACCCAAAAAATTACCTTGTCGTTTGCGTATTATTCTTTAAACTACTATATATCGATCGAATTATCGTATATTTATGATATTTTACACCAAATTAACTAAAAAGCAATTCTCAAGATAGGGGGCGGGGAATATTCCTTTTTCAGCTTTGGCTATGGGATTTTCCTGTGATTTGCTGACTAGAAACTAAAGATAGTGCAAAGAGAATCCACCGAAATCGGCTCGTTATTTATGTTCGGGATGTTCGCGCTTGGTAATTAGATACAAGCTAGGAATAATTCGTATGTTGTTGTTTAACCTATAAGAATAAAAAGTCTATAAATGCAAAGAAATGTGTGCGTCTTGCCGATGGTTCTCATTAAAGTACTAAATACCGATTGAGTTTTAGTAGTTTTACCGCTAACTTTGGATAATTGCATAAAATAGCTAAAAAAACAAGTACATTAAGATATATTCTTTAAAAGAAAATATTAGCAAATTTGTGTTAAGCAGTACTTGCCTTTTTCTTGCAAGTGTGAAAAACTCTGTTAAATAGACAAAATACGGTAAACCAATCAAGTTGTAGTATTTTAGAAAGAATAAACTACAGCATTTCATTTATCGGCTGACTACTTAGCCAGAGCTACAAAAAATATTGATCGGGCAAAAATTAATCGTATACCTGATGCAAGTAGTAGTGAAACGCCCTATCAATGTTCTAAGTAATTCAAACAAACTTGGTAAGAACCTTGTTATTCTCATACTACAAGTCCTCCTTTATAGATTTGTTCTAGCAACACAGACAAGGGAAATATTCAGAATAATTTTGCCAATACCTAATCGCCAATAGCCAAATAGAGATTGATTCACTAAAAAACTAACTTATGACCCAACTGAAAACACTTCCTACTTACGATCCAACATTATTTGAGGGTGCAGCTGAGGTTTACGCTCAATACAGAACTAAATACCCACCTGCTGTATTCGACAAATTAACCGAAATTTTTCATCTTAATGGTCAGGGACGACTGCTTGATTTGGGTACTGGGCCAGGTTTAATTGCCATTCCCCTCAGCACTAAATTTCAGGAAGTAGTTGCGATCGATCCCGATCCGGAAATGCTTAAAGAAGCGCAACGCCAAGCAGCAAGCGTAGGAGGAAACAATATTACTTGGTTCGAACAAGGCGCAGAACTAATTAACCCTAGTCTAGGGGTATTTAAACTAGCTACCATTGGCAGAGCCTTTCACTGGATGGAACGGGAACTCGTACTAGAACGCCTTTATGAATTGCTGGCAGATGATGGAGGTGTAGCACTGCTCAATACAGGTGATAATCCTTGGATAAGTTCTTTACCCTGGAAACAAGCTGCCGTAGAAGTAGTGAAAAAATGGTTAGGTGAAGAAAGGCGAACTGGACAACGAGGACAAGGTATTCGTAAACCAGTTGATCCTCCCCACGAAGTTGTAATTGCCAATTCAAAATTTGCTCGCCAAGAAGTGTATGAAGTGCCATTTGAAAAATCCTGGACAGTCTCCAGCTATCTTGGCTACTTGTACACTACAGCCTTCTCTTTGAAAATTTTCTATGGCGATAAAGCTGAAGCATTTGAAGCAGATATCAAAGAAGCATTACTAGCAGTTGAGCCTTCTGGACACTTTACAGAAGAACTTACAGCAACAATCCAAGTAATTTGGAAGCATTAATTTTGAATGCTATTTAGCCATACACAAAAAAGTAGATGAGTAAAACACGCAAGTTTCGTTTAGGTGCATTCATTCAAGCTACTGGACATCATGTTTCTGCCTGGCGACATCCAGATGCACAGATAGACGCTGGATTCAATTTTGAGCATTACAAAGAAATTACCCAGACTGCCCAACGCGGCTTGTTTGATGCAGTTTTTCTGGCGGACAGTCCAGGAGTTTGGGGTGGCGCTCCAGAAACTCAAAAACGCAATGGTAAACTTGTGCATTTTGAGCCAGTCACACTCTTTTCGGCATTGTCTTCTGTAACCGAAAACATCGGCTTCATTTCTACCGCCTCAACTACCTACGAAGAACCCTACACACTGGCACGGAAGTTTGCTTCTTTGGATCATTTGAGTAAAGGTCGGGCGGGCTGGAATGTAGTTACTACAGGTAATGAAAACGCCGCACTTAATTTTGGTCTGGAGCATCATCCAGAACACAGTCAGCGTTATGAACGTGCTGAAGAGTTTGTGGAAGTGGTGAAAGGATTGTGGGATAGTTGGGAAGATGATGCTTTCATCCGTGACAGAGAATCTGGTATCTATTTCGACCAGAATAAACTACACATACTCAACCACAAAGGCAAACATTTTTCTGTTAAGGGCCCTTTAAATGTCGGTCGTCCACCCCAAGGTTACCCGGTGATTGTGCAAGCTGGAGCCTCTGAAGCTGGACGGGATTTAGCCGCGCGTACTGCTGAAGTAATCTTCACCGCCAATCAAACCCTAGCCGATGCCCAGGAATTTTACGCTGATATCAAAGGGAGGCTAGCACAATATGGGCGTTCTCCAGAGGATCTGAAAATCATGCCTGGGGCTTTCCCCATTATTGGGCGGACTGAGGAAGAAGCTCAAGAGAAATACGAATTTCTGCAATCGTTGATTCATCCCGATGTAGCTTGGGGTATTTTAAAGACCTATTACAAGGGTGTGGATCTATCCAAGTATTCTCTAGATGATCTAGCTCCTGAACTGCCCAGTGATACTAACAATAACAAGAGTCGTCTGAAACTAGTCAGAGATTTGGCTACTCGTGGGACTCTGACGCTGCGTCAGTTATATCTGTCTCTAGCTACTGCACGAGGTCATCGCACCATACTTGGTACTCCCGAAAGTATTGCCGATCAACTAGAGGAATGGTTCAACAATGGTGCAGCAGATGGTTTTAATATCATGCCGCCAATTTTGCCCACAGGATTGGATGAATTCGTAAACTTGGTCGTTCCCATCTTGCAGAAACGGGGACTGTTCCGTACTGAATACGAAGGTAGCACTTTGAGGGAAAATCTGGGGCTGCGTCGTCCGGGTAATCAATTTGCCGCTAAACAAGTCGATGCAAGATTGGTTTTGGCGTAAATCAATAGGGCTTACGCAACGCTACTTGAACAAAATCAGGACTAAAGTCCTTACTACAAACAAAAAGCGTAAGTCCTGATCAAAAAAGTATTGAGTTTCGAGTGCTGTAGACACTCCTACAGTGAACCACTGTGTTACAGGTTCTTTCAGTTGTAGCAATTGTCTTAGCTGAGTTATCCAGATGCGATAAATCGCCTATAAATTTTAGGGTTTTATTGGGCTTTCAATCCAATAAATTACCAAGTAATACCCAGATGGGTTGTTGTACTCAGCACTCATAACTCATTTCTCAGCACTACTTCTGTCATTTATTCAAGGAAAAAAACATGACTGAATATAGCAGATTAAAAACTTCCCGTTCCGCCGCAATCAAAGCAACCCTTAATTATCCGATAATCGACACCGATGTTCACACTAATGATTTCACTCCAGCGCTGGAGGATTACATTGCTAAATACGGTGGCTCGAAACTTGTAGATGAATTACGCAAGGCGGAATCTTCTCGTCTCAATTCCAAGAGCAATGGTAAAGACTGGTATCAACAAACTCCAGAAGAACGTCAGTACAACCGCACAATTCGATCGCCTTGGTGGGCGAGAGTTACTCGTAACACTTTAGATTTAGCGACTTACACTTTGCCTGAATTGTTCTATCAACGTCAGGCGGAGCAGGGATCAGATTATTCAGTGTTATTTCCGAATAATGTTCTTGCACCAGCTGGAGCTAGTAAAGAGAATCGTCAAGCACTGCAACGCGCAGTCAATCACTATCACGCTGACTTGTACCGGAAATATAGCGATCGCCTGACACCTGTTGCTGGTATCCCTATGGGTAATCCTCAAGAGGCTGTTGAGGAGCTAGAGTTTGCAGTGAAAACACTAGGTCTAAAGGTAGCTAATATTCCTGGTGGTGTAAAACGGCCAATTAAGGCGATCGCTGATAAATATCCAGCAGATCAATACCCTGAAATCGCCAAGTATGCTTCTTACATTGACTTTTACGGATTGGATAGTGAATATGACTACGATCCATTCTGGGCAAAAGCAGTTGAGTTAGGTGTACCCATTACTACCCATTACGGCAGTCAAGGCTGGACTGGGCGCTCTTCCATCAGCAACTACATGAACAACCATATCGGTCACTTTGCCGATGGCTCACAAGCATTTGCCAAAGCACTGTTCTTTGGTGGTGTTACCAAACGTTTCCCACAGTTGCGCGTAGCTATGCTTGAAGGCGGTGCAGATTGGGGCGCACATGTCTACATTCATTTAGTGGATAGATTCTCCAAGCGCAATCTTAAAGGACTGCAAAACTACAACCCAGAACTAACAAATGCTGATGAGTTGTTCTTGTTGTTTGAGCGTTTCGGTAGTGAATTCTTAAAAGAATATCTTCTCACTAAAGAAGAACTGACAAAGAGTGTCTTGGGTTCTTCCTTCAACCGTCATAGCCGTTCACCCGTTGGTAGCGAACTAGAAGATTTTGCCGCTGCCGAGATTGAAAGCATTGAAGATATTCGCGATCGCTGGGTAAATAGTTTCTTCTTTGGTTCCGAGTCTGACGATCGCACCATCGCAGCTGCATTTAACAACAAAGCTAATCCCTTGGGTGTAAAAATCAACGCCATCTACTCCTCTGATGTTGGCCACTGGGATGTGCCAGATTTGACCGACCCACTAGCGGAAAGCTGGGATTTGGTACAAGAAGGTGTGATTTCTGAAGCGGACTTTAAGGCTTATGTATTCAATAATCCTTACAAGTTTTACACCGAATCTAACCCCGACTTCTTCAAGGGTACAACGATTGAATCCAAAGTCAGTGAAATTGCATCCCCACAAGTAGATAAGAAACTTGTAGTGGCATAAATCACGAAACAAGTTCACAATCTAGAGATTTTTACCAGTCATGGGGATTAGATGATTTCTAGTCCCCAATTCCTAAATCAAACACATACTTCAGGAATTACAGCTATGCCTATTGAACACCGCTCCGATTTATTGCCTTATATTTTCTCACCTGTCTCTGATGATGCCAAAAAACCCGTACCTCTTGTGTTATTTCTACATGGAGCGCGCGATCGCGGTAACGATCTAAATGTGTTACTCAAATGGGGTTTACCTCGTTTTGTAAATGAGTCAAGCTCGTTACCTTATGTCTTTGCAGCCCCCCAACTTCCTGAAGGACAAACCTGGATAGATCGAGAATCTGACGTCATTGCTTTATTGGATAATCTCATCACTTCCCAACCCATCGATCCGTCCCGTGTGATTTTGTCTGGATTCAGTTTAGGTACGGCTGGAGCATGGCATATCGCTGCTTCTCATCCTAGTCGCTTCGCTGGTCTGGTAGCAGTGTCTGGTCGTGCACCCAAAACATTAGAAGCAAGCCAACTAGCTGCTCTTAAGAACATTCCTATCCAAATATTCCAAGGTGGAAAGGACGAAAAACTGCCGATTGAGGATGCACAACATATTGTCGATACCTTGCGCGAACTAGGGGGGACAGTAGATTTTACTGTACTACCTGAAGGGGATCATTTTATAGCCGATGAAGTGTACAGTGACCCGAAATTGCAACAATGGCTGATTTCACAGAGCCGTCGCAATATACCCCTAGTTGTCTGAAACTCTATGTCTTACGCATCATCTGATCACTGGAATCAATTCTTCACTAAATTGAAGAATACTAGCACTGATTTAGATTGGGGAAACCAATGGACGAAGGTTCACCTTCCGTTCCTTAATGCTGCTAAAGTTAAAACCGTGCTTGACCTTGGTTGCGGTACAGGAAACGATGTGTTACATCTTGTACAACAAGGTTTTACAGTAACTGGTCTGGATTTTTCAGATGAAGCAGTACGACAAGGACGTGAGAAGTCAGAAAAGTTAGGATTGGACACACAGTTTGTAGTTGCCGACATGGCAAAACCTTTGCCTTTTAATAAAGCAACCTTTGATGCTGTCATGTCCAATGTTGCCATTCACATGTTTTCAGATCGGATTACACGCGAATTGTTTAAAGAAATTCGCCGGATAATACGCCCCAACGGATTGTTTGTTTTCCACGTTAATTCTACAGAAGATGTTTTAGTTCGGGCCGAACGTCACCCAATCATGCGCGAAATAGAGCCAAATTACTTTCTAGAACGTCACGGAGAAACTATGCACTTTTTCTCTCAAGAATATTTGCTAGACCTCTTATCTGATTGGAAAGATGTAGAGCTAAAACATTATGAAATATTGCATGAGCAAACAGGCAAACTGTTTAAAAGAGTTTGGTGGGGTAAGGCAATACAGCCAGATTAGTCTGCTTGCAATCTGTAACGAAAAACCTCAGCTTTTAAATTCTTAATCAACAACGACGAAAATCTTCATGACATTACCAACAACTAAACTTGGTCAAACTGGATTGACCGTTTCCCGTCTTTGTCTCGGTACAATGACTTTTGGATTGCAGACAGATGAAGAAACTTCCAGACAAATCCTTGACACCGCCGCCGATGCTGGAATTAACTTTCTCGATACAGCCGATGTTTATCCCCTTGGGGGTGGACTTGCTACTGCTGGAAGTACCGAGGAAATTATTGGCCGTTGGCTCAAAGGTAAACGCGAACATTTTATTTTGGCTACCAAGGCTGTAGGTAAGGTTGGCCCTGCACCTTGGGATCAGGGTGCTTCGCGCAAACACATTTTGGATGCAATTGATGCTTCCCTCAGACGACTGGGAACTGATTATGTTGACCTGTACCAATTGCATTCTGACGATGCTTCAACCCCTCTTGATGAAACTCTGGAAGCACTGGATACGATAGTTCGTGCTGGTAAGGTACGCTATATCGGGGTTTCTAACTTCTTGGCTTACCGACTCAGCCGCGCTTTGGGTCGTGCCGATGTGCGAAATCTGACTCGCTTTGTTTCAATTCAACCCCGCTATAACTTATTATTCCGCGAAATTGAGCGAGAACTTTTGCCTTTGGCGAAAGAAGAGGGACTTGGTGTAATTCCTTACAATCCCTTAGCGGGTGGTCTATTGACTGGAAAACACAATCTGACTCAAGGCCCCACCGCAGGCACACGTTTCACCTTGGGTACTGCCGCAGAACGTTATCAAGAACGATACTGGCGCGATCGCGAATTTAATACTGTTGAGGAATTACGTACAGTCGCAGAATTCGCTGGCTTGTCACTTACTACTTTAGCGGTGGCTTGGGTACTGGCTAATCCCATTATTACCGCCCCCATCATTGGTGCTAGCCGACCAGAACAACTTGCTGACACCCTCAAGGCTGTAGAATTCCAACTCGATGACAATTTGAAACAAAAACTAAACGACATCACCGCCGAATACCGTCGGGGAGATTCTCTGCGTTAAGGGTTATCGACGTAGAAATTTGGTTGCTAGGAAAGGATTTAGTGATTAGAGGACAGAATAGCTAATACCAATTCTCCAAAATGATGCAAAAACCTAGATGAAATGTGACTTTCTTAATCTCGTTCGCCTAGCGTGACTTGGGCTGTTATTACAAACTACGAATTGGTATACGTGATACTAATCTATCAACTTTCATGAATAAAAAGTCCAGACAATCCAAATCCTTTCAACGTGCAGCTAATGCACCTAACTTGCCAGACACGACCTTTAGGTTCATTTGCTATTTCGTTAACCAGTTTCGGTGGTGGTATGTGCTAATGGTAATTCTGGAGGTAATACACGCCACCTGCGGCATTATGTTACCTTACGCCATTGGTGAAATCATTCGGAGCGTGACGCGATCAACGGGCGATAGCAAGTTCATTTTTGATGCAGTGAGGCAACCCTTAATGTTGTTCACAGCCTTGAGTGTGGGTGAAGTGATATTTGGGCGATCAGCTGGACTCTTGCAAACTATTCTCCATCCGATCCACCGACAGCACATTGTGCGATCGCTATATGCCTATTTGCAACATCATTCCCATCGCTACCTAAGCAGCAGTTTTTCCGGGGCATTGGCACATCGGATTAGTGAAACTTCTCTAGGTGTTACCCAGACGATGCAAATGATGATTACTGAATTTATGCCAGTAATTGTTGTGTATAGTGTTGCCACCATGTTACTGTATCGCGCCTATCCTCCGCTTGCTGCATTCGTGGGGATATGGGCAGTTCTATTCATCAGTATTTCGTTCTGGTTGGCAACTCGCTGCCGAATTTATTCCCGGAAAGCCGCAGCCGCCAGAAGTGAGACAACTGGCATAATTGTAGATACAGTAACAAATCTCACTAGTAGCCGACTGTTTGCTCGCCTGGGTTTTGAACGACGTTATTTGAATGAGCAATTAAAGGACGAACTCAAACAGGTGAGAAAATCCAACTGGTACTCGGAGCGAATCCGTTGGTTTCAGTTTATTTCAGCAGCAGTCCTGAAAATTGGCACTTTGTATTACTCGCTCTCACTTTGGAGTCACGGGACGATCGCAACTGCGGATTTCGTCGTAGCAACTAGTCTGTCGCTGTTAATTATTAGTGAGGCCCGCAATTTAAGTAGACGGTTTCTAGAATTTTTTGAACATGTCGGCAATGTTGCCAATGGTGTCTTTACTATCGTTCAGCCCCACGAGATCATTGATCGAGAGAATGCGATCGCCCACTCAATTACCCAAGGTAAGATCGAATTTCGGCAAGTGAATTTTGGCTACTCCCCTGGCAAAAAAGTATTCGACAACCTCTCTATTACCATTCAACCAGGGCAGCGTGTCGGACTGGTTGGCTTTTCTGGCTCTGGGAAATCCAGTTTTGTAAATCTAATTTTGCGTCAATTCGATCCCCAATCGGGACAGATTCTCATTGATGGGGTGGATATTCAAGACATGACGCAAGATGCCTTACACGCCCAGATCAGCTTGATTCCTCAAGATCCGTCTCTGTTCCATCGGACATTAATAGAAAATATTCGTTATGGACGATTAGATGCCACCGATGAGGAAGTGATCGAGGCAGCACGTAAGGCTTATGCTCATGATTTTATCGCGCAGATTAAAGAAGGTTATGATTCTTTGGTTGGTGAACGCGGTGTCAAACTTTCTGGAGGGCAAAGACAAAGAATTGCGATCGCGCGGGTAATTCTCAAAGATGCGCCAATTCTGATTCTAGATGAAGCTACCTCCAGCCTCGATTCTATCACCGAAAAAGCAATCCAAGACACTCTAGATTTAGCGATGGATGGAAAAACCGTCATCGTGGTAGCTCATCGACTTTCTACTATTGCCCATCTAGACCGCATTTTGGTATTTGATCAAGGGCGGATTATCGAAGATGGTACCCACGCCAAACTGCTGGCACGCCGTGGCGCTTACTACAGGTTATGGAAAATGCAGGCAGGTGGATTCTTACCTGTAGAAGCCAATAATCAAAATGCCTCCGAACTACAAACAGGATAGTTTCGAGTAAGTAGGTAGGCGCATTTTTAGCGCCTACCTCCTGCCTTTTTCAATTAATTTTGGGTGAAAAAGCTGCATATTGCTCAGGTGTAAGCATCGCTTCTTTGACGTTAATTTCTTTGGGAATCAATTTCAGTTCATAGAATTTATCAGCAACTTGCTGCTGAAGAGTAATTAATTCTTGAGAAATTGGTGTGATGCCAAATTTTCTTCTGTTAGTACTTTTTTGCATTGTTTCCAAATCAATGCCTAAAATGGGAGAGAGATTTGCAGCTACTTCATCTCGATGTTGATCAGACCATTGTTCAAGATTTTGAATTTCTTCTAGTAATGTCTTAATAATTTCTGGTTGCTGGCTAGCAAATTTTTTGCTGGCAAGGTAAAAGCCTCCCTGTTTATTAATTCCTGTACCATCAATTAATACACGAGTATCAGCAGATTTCTCGGCTGCTGCGTAAAATGGGTCCCAAATTGACCATGCATCAATACTACCTTTGATAAAGGCAGCACGAGCATCGGCTGGCGGTAAATATATGGGTTGAATATCACTATATTTCAAACCATATTTTTCTAAAATTTGTACCAGCATATAATGGGCGCTAGAACCTTTTTGGAAAGCTATCTTTTTCCCCTTGAGATCGTTGACTGTTTTGAGAGCTGATTTTTTGGAAACAAGAATTGCTGAACTTGCAGGACTTGGTGCAATTCCTGCAATATATGTGATTGCAGCACCTGCTGCCTGGGCAAAAATTGGTGGCGATTCTCCAGTATGCCCAAAGTCAATACTGCCAACATTCATAGCTTCTAAAAGCTGTGGACCAGCCGGAAATTCAATCCATTGAACAGATGCACCTTCACCTTGTAATCGCTTTTCTAAAAGCCCTTTAGTTTTTAGGAGAATTGCTGATTTCTGATAGCCAAATCTAACTACTGATGCTTTAGTTTGAGTGGAATTATTGGCAGATACATTTGTAGTATTACTTGGATTATTTGCTGTACAAGCAGCAAATAGTAAGCTGAGGCATAAGCCAGTAATAAAAGCTCCAGTAATTTGTATAGGAGCAGTTGATAATAACCGTGTTTGACTAGCAAATCTGGAAATCACCCATTGTTTCCAATAGATTATTATGCGGTTAAATAAAAACTCAAACATTAATTTTGACCTCTTTTTTCGGGAAAATGCTAAGTCTATTGATTCTTAGTATCATTAGAGCAAGTAATTTATGATGATTTTGCTAAATTTATATTTTTATTAATTTACACCAAATCAATCGATTTACAGTATTTAACTTTTTACAAGATACTAGCATCTCATAAAAATTTTAGTAAATAGGTATTTACGGCTAAAACTTAAACCTAAAAATACAGTTGCTTGTGTCAACCAAATCTGATAACATGCATTTTTCAATACCAAATTGCAATAAATTCGTAAAATTGCCGCAAATTTAGTTTTTTATGCTCGATTTATTAAAATAAAGCTTTTTGCAGAGCGACAAGTTTTTACTATTTCTTACAACTTTATTCAATCGAGTTTAACTTATATTAAGATGCTCTTGATTTTTAAGAAAAAGTGTGTAAAGCTCTTTTATATAAAAATACAGTAAGTCTATCGACAATAAGTAGTATTTATGAGAGTGCGATCGCTGTTTACATAGCGTTCCGCAGAAAAGGTAGGTGTGTAAACCCCTTGCCTCAACTTTTGCGCTCTGTTTGCATACAGTCATCATTACTGCTGAAAGCTACTATTTTGAACTAAATGAAATTCAAAAATTAAAATTTTAACAAAATGTAGGGGTTTAAGTCCCCGGCTTCTATCAAGCCGCAAGTGTTGTGGCTTTTTCTAAATCCCCGTTACAACTGACAACACTTTTGATTTGTGGTTTTGACCCCGTGGAAGATGCGTAGACGCGTTCGCGTAGCGTCTCGGAGAGAAGTGGCTTGTCGTCAGACATCCCTTACGGTCGAGATGTGATTCCGTTAGTAAAAAAAGAAGTACAGCGAAGAGAACAACAAACAGTCACTGTTGCCTAGATTGAAAGAATAGAAATCTAAAATCATTTACATTGAATTTTTCTTGCCAACTTATTTATTACAGTTTATGGCTAACAACGGTGAGCAGATATTTAATGGACAAGTTGAAAGAGAGCTATTAGATGGAGTGCCTTGGTTATTAGGGCAACAGCCTCAATTACCAACTCATCTTAAATTATTAGTCGATGAACAACAGCAAACACGAGATATCTGGGAGTTACCAAAAGAAAATAGCCCCAGTTTAGAACCAACAAAAATGCACTTCCATAAATTCAAATCTTCTTAATCATTCATGGGCATCAACACCATAGAATTGTAAGCGAACAGTTTGAATAACTGGATTATATGTTGACTTATGCCAATTCTCCAAAAGAAGGCAACAGATATAAATCACGAAAAGAATTTTTAGTATTAAATATTCAACACGTCTCAGGCAGGGCAAACGCATCTAAAGTATAAGAATCCTTTAATAGCAAGGGTTTTGGCGTTTTTTAATTTAGCCTATTTTTTCGTCAAGATCCTTATCCAGCAGGGGTTTCAGAAATGCCGTGCGTTCGCCCTGACGTCTTAGGTGTTTTTCGTAGAACTCCGCTAATGTTGTCATTAGATAAAGCTTATTGCGAATAAATTGTTAAGAGATATTTCGCCAACAGCATCATTAATAGAACGAAAAACCGGGTTAAGCTTAAAAATATTATTCTCTAAAACCTATATATAGCAAGTTTTTTAGACGAACTTGCAGGTTTTTACTTGTATCTAAGTTGAATACCACACATCATATAAATCTGAATAAAGAGATTGAAATGGGAAACCTAAGCGTATCAGCTTGAAAATCATGTAGTGATGAATCAGATGCTCGGCGATCGCCCCATTTTAATTGAATCTAATTCTCAACACAGTGATGACTTTAGTTTGTCACAGATGGTTGATCTGATTGCTGATAAATTCGGTATTCACATCAAGCCCCACTATCAAGATACATTAAAGAAAAATCTTTTAACTCGCATCCGGGCGCTGGGATTATGCTCACTCAATGATTACTATCAGTTCTTGGTGACAAGAAATCAATTAATTCCTGGTGCGACAGAGTGGCAAGAACTAATTTCTTTACTCACTGTCACTGAAACTTATTTTTTTCGGGATCAGGGGCAGATGTCGCTGCTCAAAAATCAGCTGCTCCCAGAGTTAATCGAGCGCAAACGGGAGCTTAGTTTAACTCAGCGCAACCCTGCTAATGGAGAATTTTATCGGCCAACATTACGGCTTTGGAGTGCTGGGTGTTCGACTGGTGAAGAAGCTTACTCACTTGCCATTTTGGTGAAGGAACTAATCCCTGACAATCATACATGGGACATTCTGATTTTAGGCACAGATATCAATCAACCCGCGATCGCACTGGCTCAACAAGGAATTTACAGCGATTGGTCTTTTCGGACAATCACTCCAGAAATCAAAAATCGCTACTTTCGATCCCACAAAAAAGGTTGGAAAATCGATCCTGCTATTCAAGCAATGGTCACATTTCAACCTGGAAACCTGATGCAGGATAATTATCCCGCTTACGCATCCAGGATTCACGATTTTGATTTGATTATTTGCCGCAATGTGTTTATTTATTTTGACTTCAACGCGATCGCACAAGTTATAGAAAAGTTTTACTGCTCTCTGACGCCGGGAGGGTTTCTGCTCACAGGCCACACGGAATTACACGGGCAAAAAACTGAACCGTTTCAAGTCAAAAATTTTCCGCAATCTGCGGTTTATCAAAGGCATACCTTGCTCAACGAGCATAGCAAAGTCTTAAATACCATAATACCTGCTGCCATTGAGAGCAGGGAAACCAAAATTTCTTCCCCCTCTCTCCCAAGCTTGGGGACGGGGTTAGACGTGAGCGCAAACACTCAAACTCTTTTAGATGCAGCTAAGGAATCGCTAATTCAAGAAGCTTATGCCGATGTCATTCAAATAGCGGAGCAACTTATTGCTGTTTCCACCCAAAACTTTCAGGCATATTGTTTGATGGCAGAAGCTTACGCGAATTTTGGCGATTACTCCCAGGCGAATCAGGCGTGTCAGCAGGCACTCGAGATCAACCCATTGGCGATCAAACCTTATCATTTGTTGGCTCAAATTGCCGAAGAGCAAGGAGACCGTGACAGTGCAAAATTATTCTTAAAACGTATTATTTATCTCGCTCCTAATTCTGTTACTGCTCACCTGGAATTGGGTTCTATATACGAACGAGAGGGAAATGAAAAACAGGCTCAAAAAACCTGGCGATCGCTTCTAGAAATTTTGCAAAATCTACCCCAACAAGCGATTGATTCCCATAACCAGCAAACCACTGCTGAATTAAAAGCACATGTTCTTAAGCACTTAAATTCAACTAATTATGAGCCATGAATCTTATTTAATGTTTAACCTCAATCACTCACGCTATGGCATTCCGGCTACAGCCGTACAAGAACTCTTCTTTCTGCCAGAAGTGACTGCGATCGCACAAACTCCCAGCACAATTTTAGGCGTAATTAACCTGCGAGGGAAGTTTCTGCCCGTGATGGATTTATATCACCGTTTAGAACAAGCACGTCCCCCTTTTCAATTGACTGACAGCATGATTGTCTTGGAGTGGCAAACTCAACAAATCGGAATCATCGTCAATCAAGTGGATAGTGTACAAGTGATCGCACCCGATCGGATCGCTGCCAATGTTTGCGGTCAATCAAAAGAGAGTTTGCAGGATAGATTGGTGACTGGCATTGCCAATGTTGAGGAAGGCATCGTTACATTGCTTAATCCCGAACTGTTGGTGCAACACGCCTTTCTAGAGACTGTTTTCAATCTAAATTCTGATTTTAACAACGGCTCAGTCAATGACGCCCTAAAACATTCCTCTGATTCAGAGCTAAATCAGGGCTTATACGATCATTTCGATTCGCAGGAACGACAGATTTTTCAAGAGCGAACTGAAAGTCTGCGGTGTTCAATTAATGACGAGGATTCGGCATCGCTCTTGCCTCTGGCTGTTGTGGGATTAGGAGGTGAGTACTTTGGGTTTGGCTTGGAAACGGTGCATGAGTTTACTGAGATTCACAAGATTACCCCGATTCCCTGCTGTCCGCCGCATATTGTTGGCAACATCAACTTGCGGGGCGAAATTGTCACCTTAATTAACATTAATAATGTGGTCGATCTGCCCATAAATGGGGTGCGATTGCATCAGCAAGCCGTTGTCGTGCGTCTGGATCAACGAGTGGCGGGCATTGCCGTGGATGACATTTTTGATGTGACGTATATTCATCCCTCCCAAATGACTGCGGCTCCAATTGCCCTGCATTCTGCTAAAGACGACTATCTCCAGGGTGTTGCACCTTATCGCGATCGCATGATGAGCATCATCAATTTGTCTAAATTGCTGACTTCAGAGGTGTTAGTTGTCAATGAAGAAGTCTAACGCTTATAAATCTGGGGTTAGGTTTTGTTTCACAGATTATCAATGAGATTCGCAGCAAGCTTGCAGAGATAATGCAGTCGATATACAGAATGTTGTGCAATCTTCCGTTGATTCAAAAGTGCGATCGCAAAGATTACAAATGATAGAAATATTGGAAAATCTTTGAACTCATTCATTCACAAGAGATAACAAGATGCAAAGTAAGCGAAATTGGAAACTGAGATACTGGATTATGGGCAGCTATGCGGTTCCCATTCTGGCATTGGTAATTTCTGCGGGGCTAATATTCATTAATATCAACTTGGTGAGTCAGCGATCGCAGAGTTTAGTTTCTTCCTATAACGTTAATTCAGCGATTAATGCCCTTGCCACAAATGTACAGAGCGGTTCTAAGTCAGTTCGGGGCTATTTGTTAGAAAAAAATCAGACATCCTTTGACGAATACCAAAAATCTCAAAGAAGCTTCAAAGAGCTTTTGTCAAAGCTAATGTCGCTTGCCAGAACAGAGCAAGAGCAACAGTCATTAACTAGGCTAGAAGGGCTGCTGAATAATTTAATGGTTGTCGAGAATGATTTGATTGGCAAAGTGAATCAAAGCAAGGTTCAAGAAGCTATTGAAACCTGGAGTAACGAAAATGCCCGCAGTATGGTTGATCGCCTGACAAGTGCGATCAATGAAATTCAGCGCCGAGAAGACCAGAATGTGATTGTAGCTGCCAAGCAACAGCAAGCAGCGCTTGATAGGCTCAAGCTCACAATTCTGTCCGCGACTGGACTTTCCTTGCTGTTGTCGATTTTGACTGGCATCTGGATAGTTAGCCGCACTGCTCGACGGATAAATGAATCAGCCAGTGCGATCGCCACCTCGACGGCTGAAATTGCTGCCACAATCGAGCAACAAGAGCGCACTGCCAACCAACAGGCAGTCTCGGTCAGCGAAACCACCACTACAATGGACGAACTTAGCGCCTCTGCTCAACAGTCTGCCCAGCAAGCATCCACTGCCTCAACCAGCGCTCAACAGGTCTTAAATTTGGCAGAGCAAGGCAATCAATCACTGAGCCGCACCTTGGAAGGAATGGCAGCCTTGAGCCATAGAGTCAGTGCGGTAGCAGAACAAATGCTGCGCCTGAACGAACAAACTAAGCAAATTGGCAGTATTTCCGGGTTGGTAAGTGACCTAGCAAATCAAACCAATATGCTAGCGCTAAATGCAGCAGTAGAGGCAGTCCGCGCCGGGGAACAGGGCAGAGGCTTTGCAGTTGTCGCCGCCGAAATTCGCAAACTGGCAGACCAGAGCAAGAAATCGACTGAAAAAATTAATGTGCTGGTCAATGATATTCAATCCGCCATCAGCTCAACCGTTGTGATGACAGATGAAAGTACAAAAACTGCTCAACAGGGGGCGGCAATAACTAAGCAGACGGTGGAGGTCTTTACCAGTGTTACCGAGTCTGTCAATCGGATGGTGTTGAATATTCAGCAAATCTCGTTAAACGCTAGCCAGCAATCCACTGCGGTTCAGCAAATTTTACAGGCAATGAACGCACTTAATAGCTCTGCTAGAGAAACAGCGATCGGCATCAGTCAGACTCGCCTTAGCACTCACCAACTCAATGATGCAGCCTACAAATTACAGAGTGTTGTGTAGGGGGGCAGGGGAGCAGGTTTGCCGTGAGCGTAGCCGAACGGGAGCAGGGGGAAATGACCCCTTCCTCGTTAATTTTTGCAGGTCGATGCAACAAAGGTGCGGGTCAATGCAACAAAGGTGCAGGTCGATGCAACAAAGGTGCAGGTTGATGTAACAAAGGTACAGGTCGATGTAACAAAGGTACAGGTCGATGCAACAAAGGTGCAGATCAAGAGACTTGTGTGTACACCGTAGCTTTATGAGGTCAATCTAAAATCTAAAATCCAAAATTGTCTGATGGCAATATCTGGAAATCTTTGAACTCGTTCATTCACAAGACATAACAAGATGGAAAGCAAGCGAAACTGGAGACTAAGATACTGGATTATTGGCGGATATGCCGTTCCCGTGCTGGCATTGTTAATTTCTGCCGGAGCGACGATCATCAATATTAACACGGTGAACCAACGGTCAAAAAATTTACTGTCTTCTTATGAGATTAACTCAATACTTGATGATCTTGCTGTTAGTGTGCAAAGTGGTTCTAAGGCAAATCGAGGCTATTTGTTAGAAAAAACTCAGCAATCGCTTGAGAACTACCAAGAGGCTCAAAAGAACTCCAGAGACTTTCTAGCAAAACTGATCGCACTTGCCAGATCGGAACAGGAGCGACAATCTTTAACCAAACTGGAGGAACTGCTGAATAAACTGCTTTCTTTTCAAGAAATCCTGATTGCAAAGATAGATCAGGGCAAAGTCAAAGAAGCCATTGAAACCTGGAGCAAGGGAAATGCCCGCACTCTGGTTCAGGATGTCGTAGACATGATTGAAGAAATGCAGCAGCGAGAAGATCAGACTTTTGCAACCACCGCGAAACAGCAGCAAGAGGCGCTCAATGCCCTCAAGTTCACGGTGATGTTAGCTAGTGGACTCTCCCTGGTGGTATCTGTTTTGATTGGCAGCTGGGTCATTAGCCGCACTGCTCGACAGATGAATGCCTCTGCCAGCGCGATCGCCGCTTCTACAATTGAAATTGCTACAACTATCGAGCAGCAAGAACGCACCACCATGCAACAAGCCAGTTCTGTCAACCAAACCACCACCACAATGGATGAATTGGCGGCTTCCTCGCGCCAGTCTGCTGAACAAGCAGAAGCCTCAGCCGCAGGGGCGCGGCAGGTGTTGTTGCTGGTAGACGGTTGCACTCAAGAGGGTCAGTTCAGCCAATCAAGTCTACGCGAGAAAGTAGGCGATATTGCCGCCCAAATTCTCCATCTAAGCGAACAAACTAATCAAATCGGCACGATCTCCACCCTGGTTAGTGACCTGGCAAGTCAAACTAATATGCTGGCGCTTAACGCGGCAGTGGAAGCGGTGCGAGCCGGGGAAAATGGCAAAGGCTTTGCGGTTGTTGCTGCCGAAATTCGCAAACTGGCAGACCAAAGTAAGCGATCGGCTGAAAAAATTAATGTACTGGTTTCAGACATTCAAAAATCGACCAATTCCACCGTCATGGTGACTGGTGAAGGCACGAAAACTGTAGAAAAAATTGTAGATGCCATCAAAACGATCGCGCTAAATGGTCAACAAATTTCCCTGACTTCCAATCAACAGGCGATCGCAGTCCAACAGGTGGTAGAAACTATGAACTCGCTTAATATTGCCGCTAGAGAAACCGCCTCTGGCATTAGTCAAATTAAAGTCGGCACCCAACGACTGAATGATGCTGCTCAAGAACTAAAAGCCGTTGTCTAAAAATATATTTGAGTTACAAGTATGTTAAAAAATATATCTCTGCATGGACGATTGATGGGTTCATTTTTGCTGATGGGCGGTATCGTCATGGTTGTAGGGTTTTTCGGCTGGCGGGGTACTCATCAATTAAGCAGCCATATCGACACCCTCAGTAATAACAGCCTTCCCAGCATCGACGGATTATGGAGAGTTAATGAAGGGCAGACCCAGATCCACTCAGCAGAGCGAGCAATTGTCAACCCCGACCTACCCTCCGCAGCCAAACAGTCTGAGTTAAATCGAATGCAGGCAGCCTGGAAGCAGATTGACGCAGGTCTTAAGGAATATGAAACCACGCCCCGTGGCCCCGACGAGGACAAACTCTATCAGACGTTTAAGCAACAGTGGCAGGCGTGGAAGCAAGATCATGCCGCCTATCTTCAGGCTTACCAGGATTTCACCCAGTTAGGTGTTGTAAACCCCACTGCCAGACAGTTGGAATTGACCAGCCAGAAACGAGAAAATTCTCCAGAAATGAAGGTGGCGATCGCTGCTGCTGATCAACTGACAAAACTCAGACAAAACGCTGTTGTCAAAAATGATGTTTCCTTTGCGGCTGCAACTGACTCATTGTTGCAACTAATCAAAATTAATCAGGATACTGCTGAAGATGCAAATAAAGTCGCCAGTGACGATACCCGCTTGACCACAGGTTGGGTGGTTACTGGGATTATTGCTGGGCCTTTGGGGGCAATCTTACTAGGATTTTTTCTGAGCAACAAAATTGCTAAACCGTTGACAGGCAAAATTGCTCAAATTGTTCAAACAATGGCTGCTTCTACCAATGAAATCGCCGCTACGGTTGAGCAGCAAGAACGGACTGCGACTCGGCAGGCAACTTCTGTCAATCAAACCACTATCACCATCGATGAATTGGGAGCCTCATCTCAGCAGTCAGCTGAACAGGCAGAATCGGCGGTAACAGGCGCACGGCAGGCGTTGACCCTTGCAGGTAACGGTGCTAATGCTGTAAAACGCACCCTCAAGGGCATGGAAACCCTACAGCAGAAAGTCGCAGCCATTGCGGAGCATATCACACGCTTAAATGAACAAACCAAGCAGATTGGCAGTATCTCTGGTCTGGTGGGTGAGTTGGCAAGTCAGACTAATATGCTGGCGTTAAATGCGGCTGTAGAAGCAGTCCGGGCAGGGGAGCATGGGAAAGGCTTTGCCGTTGTCGCTGCTGAAATTCGCAAATTAGCAGACCAGAGCAAAAAATCAACCGAAAAGATCAGTACCTTGGTAGGCGACATTCAATCTGCCATCAGCATCACTGTCGTTGTCACCCATGAAGGCACTAAAACTGTGGAAGAAGGGACGCGAATTGCCCAAGAAACGTCAGAATCCTTTGCTGGTGTAGAAGGTGCAGTGAATAACATTGTTATCAACAGTCAACAGATTTCACTCAATATCAACCAGCAAGCGATCGCCATTCAGCAAATTGTCTCTGCCATGAATGACCTAAATATTGCTGCGCGTGAAACTGCCAGTGGCATTAGCCAGATCCGCTCTGGTACTAAACAACTAAACGAGTCAGCGCAAGCACTCAAGGCAACCATTTAATGAAGAAAAGGGGCAGGGAGCAGAGGGGCAGAGGGGAAAGACTTACTGCAACTTCTCCCCTGCTCCCCTGCTCCCCTGCTCCCCTGCTTCCCTGCTCCCCTGCTCCCCTGCCCCCTGCCCCCTGCTCCCTACCCCCTAACCTCTGAGGTAAAACCATGATGATCGATGATGAAGAACTGAGAGACGTTTTCAAAGTAGCCAGCGAAGAACACCTGCAAAACCTGGATGATGGATTACTGCATCTGGAAAACCATCCCGACGATCTGGCTGTTCTGGAAGCCTTAATGCGAGAGGCGCATTCCCTCAAAGGCGATGCCAATATGCTAGGAATCAAAGATATAGGCACTCTGGCACATCAAATTGAGCATATTTTAACTCAACTCAAGCAACAAGAAAACCCTGCGTCGGTGGGCAATGGTACAACAGACTCACCCTATGAACGCCTCGCTCATGCGATCGCCGCTATCCGCAAACTCGTTCATGAAGCCGTCACCGGAGAACCTGCCAAGGTTGATACCTTTTCTGTTCTGGCCGAATTAATGGGAGCGCAGCCAGGAAAAATGGAAGATACTCCAAGTCATGAACCAGAAGTCAACAGTATTAAAATTATAAGTACAGTAAAAAACAATACTTTTGAGCGAAATCAGGAGCCAAAGGAAAACGGAGCAATCCAAAATCGTTCGACTCAGAGACTTGTGCCGAGCAAAGCCGAGGTAAGCCGAAGTCCAAAATCCCCCACCAATAGCTACCGCATCGAAACCATCCGCGTTGGTACTCGCCACCTGGATACGTTGATGACGCAAGCAGGGGAGTTAACTGTAACCAAAATTCGGATTGCTCATCGGCTGGGAGAAATTGAGGCGATCGCCAATTTGTGGGAAGAATGGAATCGAGATTTATTCACTAATCGGTTTGCCTTCAGCCGAGAGCAACAAGGTGATTTCGCCCTGCAACGTCTAGAAACTTTTCATCATCACTCGGAAAAACGATTAGAGCAATTGGGCCATTTGGTGAAAACCTTGCAGAGTTACCTTTCGGAAGACACAACCCGACTGGAACAACTAAGTAGCGATCTAGAAGAAGGTATTCGTACCCTGCGATTGCTACCCTTTGCAACGATTTTCAACCTCTTCCCCCGGATGGTGCGCGATTTGGCACAGCAGCAGGGAAAATTGGTGGAGTTGATCACAGAAGGCAAAGACACCCTTGCCGACAAACGCTTGTTGGAAGAAATGAAAGATCCGCTAATGCACATCCTGCGGAATGCGATCGATCACGGAATTGAGTCACCACAGGAACGGGAACAGCTAGGAAAACCAACAACGGCAACAATTCAGCTTAGAGCTTACCAAACTCCCACTAACATTGTGCTGGAAATCAGTGATGATGGCCGAGGGCTTGACCTGGATAAAATCAAACAAATAGCGGTGAAACGGGGCATTTGCGGGGAGGAAGAATTAGCTGTAATGACTCCCAGCCAGATTCAGGCGTTGATCTTCGCACCGGGGTTTTCAACAGCCCCCCTAGTGACAGAAGTATCAGGACGGGGTGTGGGGCTGGATGTGGTGCAAACCAATGTCGAGAAATTGAAAGGTACGATTGAGGTAGAATCGTTTCCCGGACAGGGATGTACACTGCGCGTCAATCTCGGTATCACCTTAGCAACCGCCCATGTCTTAATTGTGCAAGTGAATCAAATGCCTTACGCCATCCCAGTGGAGTTTGTACAAACAGCGTGTTTAATCAAATCAGAAGAGATTTTTCCCTTGGAGGGACGTGACACAATAATTCGGGATAGCCAACCCATTTCAATTGTGCAGTTGGCCGATCTATTAGAACTGCCCCCGATGCCATCTGGATTAACTCAAGAAACGGCACTTTCCTGCATTATTCTTCAGGTTGGGCAAGTACAACTGGGTGTAGTGGTAGATGCCTTAGTGGATGAGCAAGATGTACTGATTAAACCCCAAAGTCATTTACTTAAACGAGTCCGCAATGTTTCTGGGGCAACAATTTTAGGTACTGGAGATGTGTGTATGGTGCTGAATCCCCAGGATTTGGTCAAGTCAGCCCGATCGCGATCGCAGTCTATTTCTTCTACCCAAACTCGTCAACTTGCGCCCACAAAACCAACCGTTTTATTAGTGGAAGATTCTATTGCCACACGCACGCAAGAAAAGCGAATTTTAGAAACCGCAGGCTATCAAGTGATTACTGCTGTAGATGGTTTGGATGGATTGAACAAACTGCGATCGCACACCGTTGATGCCGTTGTTAGCGATGTGCAAATGCCAAATCTTGATGGCTTGGGGTTAACTGCTAAAATCCGCCAATATCAAGAATATAGCGAACTTCCAATTATCCTGGTTACTTCCCTTGCCAGCGATGAGGATAAACGCCGGGGTGCGGAAGCCGGGGCCAATGCCTACATTATCAAAGGCAGCTTTAATCAAGAAGCCTTGCTGTCAGCCCTCAAACGGTTAGTGTAGAGGTTTTCAAATGAATGAAGAAGAATTCAGGAGTCAGAATCAAGACACCCTCTACGAGACGCTAAAAGCGAATGCAAAGACGCTTCTCCTGACGGAGACGCTTCACGAACGCTATCAGTTGGGGATTCAGACCCACGAATTGTTGCACTATCAAATCTACGATTTGGTGGTGCAAAAACGCCGATTATTCATCCGCCATTTGTAAAGAATTCATTCTGAATTCTGACTCCTGACTCCTGAATTCTGTTCGATGAAAAATAATTATCTCGTAAAATTTGAACTTACTGTCAATTGATGAAAAACTCTGCCCCAATTCGCGTCTTTCTGGTGGAGGATTCTCTCGTCGCCTTAACCATCCTCAAGCGGATTCTGGCGAGTTCCCCAGAAGTGGATGTGGTGGGAACTGCTCCCAATGGCGTGGAAGCATTGGAGCGAATTCCAGCCGCACAGCCCCAGGTAATCTGCACCGATTTGCACATGCCGAAAATGGATGGACTGGAACTCACCCGCCGGATTATGACAGACTATCCCCGTCCTATTCTGGTGATCAGCGCCTCCGTTAACACCCAAGAAGATTCCCGCAATGTTTTTAAACTGCTGCAAGCGGGTGCTTTGGATGTTTTTCCCAAACCCAGCATTGACTCACTTTCAGACTATGAACAAGTCAAGCGCGAATTAATCAACCGGATCAAAGTTCTGGCAGGGGTTACAGTCTTTACTCGCCACACTTCCCGTGCGACGGTAGAACCTAGAATGCATCCTGTTAGCTCCAAAAGTAAGCCAGAACCATTCAGCTCAAAACTTGTCAATAACTCGCAATTCCCGATTCGTAATTCCCCGTCCCTGCCTAAAGTTGTGGCGATCGGAGCCTCCACAGGCGGCCCCCAGGCATTGTACACGATTTTAAAACAACTGCCTGCGAACTTTCCCGTACCCATTCTGTGCGTCCAACATATCAGCGAAGGATTTCTGCAAGGACTGGTAGATTGGCTGGCAGCAGAATGTTTTCTGCGCGTGACGATCGCCCAACCGGGAGAATTTCCCAAACCGGGTACTGTCTACTTCGCTCCCGAACGACAACACCTGCAACTCGACACTCAAGGGCGATTAACCACCGTCAGCACCCCTGCCGTTTCCGGGCATCGTCCTTCCGTCACAGCTTTGTTTCAAGCAGTTGCCACCTGTTACCCGCGATCGGCGGTTGGTATTTTGCTGACTGGCATGGGACGGGATGGTGCAGATGGATTACAAGCGATCGCCCAAGCCGGAGGTACTACCATTGCCCAGGATGAACAAACCTGCGTTGTCTTCGGGATGCCCAAAGAAGCGATCGCTCTGGGAGCCGCCCAACATATTTTGGCGATCGGCGAAATTGCCCCCATGCTATTGAATCGAATCTGCTACATCAACTCTAAACATTCTTAGACATCTTTCGTCCATTTGACGTTTTATCATCTTGTAATATCTGTAATCAGGAGCCAATAAATTTTCGTACAGCTTCGCGCAATTGTTCAGCATCAAAAGGTTTGACCAGATATTCTGTTGCACCCGCCAGATGACCCTTCACCCGGTCGAAGGGGGAATCTTGAGAAGTCACCATAATCACAGGCAAATGCTGAAACTGAGGCAGGCTCCGCACCGTACGGCAAAACTCCAACCCGTTTACATCCGGCATCTGCACATCCAATAGCAAGACTGAAATCCGTTGATGATAAATGACCGACAGAGCATCAACCGCGTTAGCGGCTGTTATTACTTGATAGCCCGGTTCTAACGCTCGTTTAATCATTTGATGAATCACAGGACTATCATCAAGCGCGAGAACAATCGGTGAGCTTGTCGTACCATTTGACATACTTTACAGTGGATGAATCAATCATCGTTGGCGTTTACCCTAGCATTCCCAAAGAAAGACTTGAATAATTAATATTTTGATAATTTTTTACACCTCAGGGGGGCAGTTCTTGCTGGGAGCAGGGGGAAAGAGGTTTTTCCGATTTTTGCACAGATGCGGTAATCATAAGTGATTAACCGGACTTGATATAAAGTGCAATCATTTTGTCAATAAGGTTCACAAATGAAACTATTCTCAATAATCGTATAATTTAAATTATTTTAGAAAATACTCACCCAATCCCTAGCCTATCAAGGTGATTTTTGTATTCATTACCACCTTTTTACTTGGAAGTTCGCACACAAGAGCCGAAACCCTGGTTTTTAGGTAGGGGCAATTCATGAATTGCCCCAAAGCACGTTTAGTTTTGTGGGTGAAAAACTATTCTAACGACACAAGACAATCTGTTAGCCGTGAGTCACAGTTTCTTTCGCCAAAAACTTCTCTAATTCTGTCAGGGCATCAGCATCAACCTTAGTTTGCATTGGGCAAAACTTAGGCCCACACATGGAACAAAACTCAGCAGTTTTATAGATATCTGCTGGTAAAGTTTCATCGTGATATTCCTTAGCTCTTTCTGGATCGAGTGATAATTCAAACTGACGATTCCAATCGAAGTTGTAACGCGCCTTAGAAAGTTCATCGTCTCTATCTCTTGCACCAGGACGATGTCTAGCAATATCAGCCGCATGAGCCGCTATTTTATAGGCAATCAACCCATTTCGCACATCTTCGGCATTTGGTAAACCTAAGTGTTCTTTCGGTGTTACATAGCACAGCATCGCAGTACCGTACCATCCAGCCATTGCTGCTCCAATGGCTGAAGTGATGTGGTCATAACCGGGAGCAATGTCTGTTACCAATGGCCCCAAAACATAGAAAGGTGCTTCCGAACACTCTTCCATTTGCTTACGGACGTTGAATTCAATTTGATCCATTGGGACATGTCCAGGCCCTTCCACCATCACCTGTACATCATCTTCCCAGGCTTTGCGAGTTAGCTGTCCAAGAGTTTTCAATTCAGCTAATTGTGCTTCATCTGAGGCATCATGGGTGCAGCCAGGACGTAGGGAATCTCCTAAACTGAAGGAGACATCATACCTTTTGAAAATCTCAATAATATCTTGGAAGTGGGTATAAAGCGGGTTTTGTTTATGGTGATGCAACATCCACCGTGCCAAAATACCGCCTCCACGAGAGACAATACCAGTGATGCGGCTTCTCACCAAAGGCAAATGCTCAATTAAAATCCCTGCGTGGATAGTTTGATAGTCTACTCCTTGCTGGGCGTGTTTTTCGATGATATGGAGAAAATCATCAGCAGTCAGGTTCTCGATTGTGCCGTGGACACTTTCTAAAGCTTGGTAAACTGGCACTGTACCAATGGGAACTGGGGAAGCGTTGATGATGGCGGTACGAATTTCATCCAAATTACCGCCGCCTGTGGATAAATCCATGACGGTATCAGCACCGTACTTCACGGACAGATTCAGCTTATCAACTTCTTCCTGAAGATTAGAAGAGTTGGGCGAAGCGCCGATATTAGCATTTACCTTACATCTAGAGGCGATACCAATAGCCATCGGCTCTAAATTAGTGTGATTAATATTAGCAGGGATAATCATTCGTCCCCGCGCCACTTCCTCACGAATGAGATCGGCAGGGAGATTTTCGCGTTGGGCGACGTAGTGCATTTCTTCGGTGATAACACCTTGGCGGGCGTAGTGCATTTGAGATACATTACTCTGCCCACGTCGTTTAGCAACCCATTCTGTCCGCATATTGTCATTCCTCAATAAACAGCTTCCCTCCGCTGGTATTACCCAGACTCAGGTGTTAAGGGTGTGATCTCAGCCTGGTTATGTAGGCACCCCTAGCATGGATGTAGTGTACCACCTTCGTTATATCTGGGGGCAAGGGTGTTAACAAATTATGTTGTTTTTTCGGAGTCTAGCTTTAACTGAACTGTATTAATGTTACAGACCAATACGCTTGGGTTAAGGACAAGACTTATTCAAAATTAAGAAAAAACGAACCACATAGACGCGGAGCGGCTTCCCGTAGGGTAGGACGCAAAGAACACAAAGGAATAAGAGTTTCAGAGAGTTTTTGCGTAAGTCCTGAAAGGTTTTTGGCGCTAACCCAAGCGTATTGCGTTATAGACTTACCCTTTTAGGAAAGCAAGCTATACACTGCATCTGCCAGAGAAGGGGAATTTAACACAAAAATTACGAATTACGAAGTTGTTCAATTAACTCAATAATTTGTTGGTAATACTGGATATTTCCTTCTTGATAATACAAGTCTGCTGATTTCTGGAAATCTGTAATTGCTCGTTGATAGTCTCCCAGATTGCGGTAGACATCTGCTCTAAGAATGTAAGCTGAAGCCCAATTAGGCTGACGTAGCAAGGCTTGGTTTAAGTCTGCAAGCGCCCCTTGTAAGTCTCCCAGCAAAGAACGGCTACGACCCCGATTGTACCAGTCTTCAGCAAAGCTAGGGTCGATGGCGATCGCTCGACTATAATCTTCTATTGCCTCTTGATAATCTTCTAGGGCATAGTAAGCATTAGCGCGATCGCTGTAAAATGCAGCAGATTGGGGATTTATTTGTAATGCTTGGGTGTAATCTGCGATCGCATTTTCATATTCTTCTAAAGCATAATTGGTAGAACCTCGGTTGTAATATGCTTCAACTAAATCGGGATTAATTTCTAATGCTTGATTATAATCTGCGATCGCTCCTTGTTCATCTCCCAAAAGACGACGAGCATTTCCTCGATTGCAGTACGCTTGAGAAAATTCCGGAACTAACTCTATTGCTTGGGTGTTATCATCAATTGCTCCCTGTAAATCTTGCAGGGCTTCACGGGCAATCCCCCGACCGTAATAAGCTGCGGCTAAGTTATCATTTAATTGCAATGCCCGATCGTAATCTTTAATTGCTCCTTTATAATCTCCTAGAGAACGACGAGCCGCCGCGCGATCGCAATATCCTTCTGCTAAATTAGGATTGAGTTGTAATAAACGATTACTATCTTCAATTGCACCTTGATAATTTCCCAGTCGGCGACGAGCATTCGCCCGAAAGCCATATACTAAAGCTAAAGTCGGATTTTCTTGTAACGCTCGGTCATAATCTGCGATCGCACCCTGATAATCCCCAAGAGTACTACGAATCAGACCCCGTTCAGAATAGGCTTGCACATCATCAGGATTGAACTTTAATGCTTGGTTAAAATCTTCAATTGCTCGGTGATATTCTTTGAGATGAGCAAGAACCAGACCCCGATTGTAATATGCTCCGGAAAACTTGGGATTGATTTCTAGGGCACGGTTGTAATTAGCGATCGCACTTTGATAATCTGCTAAAGAGTAGTAGGCATTACCTCGATTATGATAAGCCTCTGCCAAATTTGGATCTAATTGTAATGCTCGGTCGTGGTCAGCGATCGCTTCGTGAAAATTTCCTAAGATATGGTGAATATTACCCCGATTACTGTAAGCTGCGGCAAAATTGGGATGCCACTGTAAAGCTTGCTGAAAATCAGCGATCGCTCCTTGATGATCGCCGCTTTCAAAACAAGCTACACCTCGATTATGATAAGCATTAGCAATGTCAATATTGATATTATCAGCTAACTGGGTACTGGTTTCAATTGTTTGGATATAGTCAGCGATCGCTTTGTCGTATTTTTCTAAGGCAAAGTAAGCATTACCCCGGCTGTGGTAAGATTGGGCGAGATTTGGATCGATTTGTAATGCTTGGTTATAGTCTGCGATCGCTTCTTTATAATCAGCTAAAAAGTAACGTGCATTACCTCGGTGATAATAGGCTGTGGCAAAATTGGGATTGATTTCTATAGCGCGATTAAAATCTGCGATCGCACCACGATAATCTTTAAGTTGACTACTTAAAATAATCCCCCGATTATGGTAAGCTTCGGCATAGTTAGGATTGAGCTTGATTGCTTTGGTGTAAGCCTCGATTGCCCTTTGATAATCTCCTTGCAAATTGTGGTTTAATCCTTGGTTTAATAATTCTTCAGCATTCATATAATTTTTTGGTATTTCGATATTCTCTAGCTTTCAGGCAACGGGATTTTTTACGATATGTTTTAAAAATCGCTCTAGCTACTATTGTGCCTCTTGCTAAGATTTTAATTCCTGATTTTCTGTTAACCCAAATCAGTGCGACGAATTTCAGGCGACTTAAACAGCAGCAAGCACTACAAATAATAACAATGGGTGTTTGACTCGCCTTTTTATACTGCTATTGCTGTAGTAGCGGATAACACCTTTGACTAAGTGTGATCGTATCTACTATCAACATGAATATAGGACTAGTATTTGATTTCTGAAAAAGCTCCGTACATTTGAAGAGTGGCAAAATCAAAGGTAGTGTGTCGGATAAACCACTGGAACATCCATTTGAGATGAGAGAACGAAGGAATCAAAGCACAGAAGCGCCGCACCCAGGTTTTAGCTTGTAACCAAATATCCTCAATTGGATGAGAGTGATGGGCAATTAGGAGCAAAGCGGACGCAGTGAATTTTCCACTGCTCTTGAGACAAACCAAGGTTTATCTCACCTAAAAAGTTTTGCACCAAATGTGAACGATGGTAAGAAGCACCATCCCAAATGGGTTTTATTACTAATGGTGTTTGCTAACTGATTTACGATGCTCATTATTTAAGTTAAATACTAGCTTAATTACTGTTGACAAAACTAATTTTATCTTAACTTATCACTACTGAATTGGTGGTGGGTTGCGACGAATTTGGTCTGCTGAGAGAGTAATCAAATTGAAAGCCTGCCATTTGGTTGTAACGTACTTGAATTTACCAATACCAAAGTCTTTATTAGTAGTCCAGTTATTCCACCGTGCAGTTAAATTCAACCAGTAATCACCCCCCCCACTAAGAATGTAGCGAGCCTTAGAGCGATCGTCAGGCTTATTAAAATTATCTACTACAAGTCTAGCTTGAACTGTGGTAAACATCCCCATAACATCAATGGGATTAATAGATGCACGACCAAGTGGCCAAAAGTGGAAGTTGTAACCATTACCTGCTTTTACAGAGATACTTCCGTCAGATTCATAACGAATATCTGCTCCTCTACTAAGATTACCGGAAAAATCTTCTCTATAGGCAGCCCCTTCCACCATCACAGAACTTTGCAGAATATGCCACTTTTTATCTGTTTTACTCAGATAGTAAGCTTTAATATTTTTTATCTGCACACGGGTGTTAGTTGCAGGGTTACCTTCGGCTGCTTCATATAATTGTCCCCATGCCGTCATTGCTGTAAAAGTACCTGGATCAGTACTACCTAAACGTGGCCCGGTAGCCCAATTCCAATACAAAGGAACCCCATGTGGTATGCCCTCGTGAGGTGGTTGCATATCGTAAATGATAGTTTCAATAGAGTTGATTGGTTTGGGTGTCTGTGAATCTACCCTGTACGGAAAACCGCTAGTAAGTATTGCAGTAAATACGCATAGGAAAATAAGCAAAAATTTAATTTCATAAAAAGTAAGCTTAAGTTTAAATGCTGGTTTGGTCAAGGTTATATACCTGAATTTAGTAATTTTAGATGAAATTGAAACAGCTTTAAAATTTGCTCAAAACATGACATGGAAAGGTAAACATCCTGTAGTTAAGTTAGTATCTCAAACTTATGAAACTGGAGTCAAGCTTACCAAGGGCGCTATGTCTGCTATTGAAAATCAAATAGAGCGTTTCACTAACTCTAAAAATGAAAAATTTCCCAATTTAGGCAAATGGTTTGTTGATATTTGTTGTGGCAGTACTTAATTTTTATTAGCTAGCAGTTTTTAAATCTTTGAAATCTAAAAATATTAATATTAATTATGATATTGCACTGACATTATTTACAGAGTGCAGACTTTTCTTTCTGTTTTTGAAGGGGTGATATCGTGTTCGGTGAAAGACTTATCATTAAGACCGCAGGGGAACAGGCGGAAAGAAGTTTTCCTGGTTTTTGCATAAATGCGGGAATTATAACTAATTAGGCGGACATTGTTTGTTCCATTCGTAGCGTGTGGTGCACCAACGAACAATTTAGCTTATAAACTTGCTTCTACTCAATTGGCGGTGGGTTACGACGAATTTGGTTTGGTGGCAGAGTCATCATATTAAAAGCCCGCCACTTCCTTGTAACGTATTTAAATTTACCCATACCGAAATCTTCGTTTGTCTTCCAATTGTCCCACCTTGCAGTTAAGTTTAACCAGTAATCTCCACCCATATTTAGTAAGTAGCGAGCCTGAGAGCGATCATCACGTTTTTTAGGATTGTCAACTACAAGCCGTGCTTGAACTGTGGTAAACATACCACGCACATCATAGGGATTAATTGCAGCTCTGCCAGAAGGCCAAAAATGGTAGTTGTAACCATTACCAGCTTTAACCGAAACACTACCATCAGATTCATAACGAATGTTTGCGGCTGTACTAGCATTACCGGAAAAATCTTCTCTATAGGCAGCCCCTTCAACTTTTGTCGAATTTTGAATGAGGTGCCATTTATTATCTAACTTACTGAGGTAATAAGCCTTGATATTTTTGATTTGAACGCGGGTATTAGTTGCAGGATTACCTTGAGCTGCTTCATATAGTTGCCCCCAGGCGGTCATCGCTTTGAATTGTTTTGGGTTGTTACTACCTATACGAGGTTTAGTTGCCCAACTGTAATATGAAGGAACACCGTGTGGCATCCCCTCATGGGGTGGTTGCATATCATAAATGATAGTTGCGATCGAATTAATTGGTTTTGGAGTCCGTGCATCTACTTTGTAGGCAAAACAGCAGCCAAGTACTACGGCAAAAAGGCAGAGCAAGAAGGCTATTTTTTTGACACGCATATCACTACTCCTTGCTACTCTACAGTAGCATTTTACTTTTTGCAAGTCGTACCTCTTGTAGCAGTGTTATTATCCACTTCTTGATCAACCACCTAATAAGACTTTGAGCGTAATCTTGTAATAAAATTTGCGGATGCAGACAAATTGCCATCCATAGCTTTTGACCAGCTTGATTAATCGTATCAATACTATTATCCTGCTTTAAATATTGTTGTGTAACATATTGATAGATCCAGGCTAAACTTTGCTTTTTTAGATGTTTAAGCTCTGCTGGAACTGTTTGAAATGTTTTTTTAATGACCAGAAGACCATCGTTCTCCATGTGTTTGACTTTGGTAAATGACATTGAATTTGAAGATTGACGATAAAAAATTTGATGTTTAGGGACTACAACAAAATTCCAAGAAACTGATAACCGCAGCCAATAATCCCAGTCGGCACAACCTGCACAGACAGGATCAAAGCCTCCTACAGCTTCTATTGCTTGTCGCCGAATTAATGGGTTGGAACCGCTAGCCAGAAAGTTATTAACTAATAAATTAGGCTGGACATCACCCTCAAAGAATATGGAAACACCAGGAATTGAAGATTTTCCTTGCTCATCCATAAAATAAGTCCAGCTATAAGCAACTCCTGCCTCTGGATGCTGTTTCAGGGCTGCTAGCTGTAGCTCTAATTTATCTGGTGTCCACAAATCATCAGCATCAAGAAATGCAATAAATTCCCCAATAGCATGAGAGAAACCACGATTACGAGCCAGTGAAAGGCCACCATTTTCATAAGATAAAACTTTGAGACGCTGATCCTGAAGACTCTGAACTAGCGCGAGAGTATTGTCTGTCGAGCCATCATTTATGACAATTATTTCAAAATCCGCAAATGTTTGTTCTCGAACGGATTTGATAGTTTCTAAAATTGTATGTTCAGCATTATATGCAGGAATAATAACAGATATGGTTGGCATAAATTGGTTTTTCAATAAATTGCACACAAAGTGTAAAATTAGTTATCACTAACTACATGATGAGAAATTAAGAACTACTGTACCCATCCAGAATATTCCCGGTTCATTGGAAATAAGGTAATTATGAAACTCCTAAGATCCAGACCATAAATCACCAAAGTTTCCTCCACCATGTAAAATAATTGGCAAATTCCTGTCTTGTTTCTTCAGTTCTTCCTCAGAAAAGCTCTTAATACTTGCACCATAAGAAATACTGGCTTTGAGTACATGGCTCAGGTAGAATAGCTCGGCACACCAAATCATACTGTCCCCAACATTAGTATATCGAGATTGTCTAACAGAATGCACTGTAAGAATGGCTCTAGCTTTCCCAAAGCATTATGTAGAAGTTTTTTAAGATACAAAGTTGAATGCACTAGGTTACTATCGCTAGTCCCATTTGTATCAAAAAATACATTTAAATTGCTTTCAGAATATGTCACTTCTACTATCATTTATAATGAATAAATTTACAACTTAATGTATGTAATTACACTGCCATTAATTAATTGAATTCAAGAAATGCTCTTTGCGTAGTGCAAATCGATGTGTCCAGAACGTGGACACGAATGACACAACCAGAGTGTTGAAAAATACAGCAAATGCAACCCAAACTATACCACCTTGGACAGCAGCAAAGATAGAAATGATAAAAATAGTCGTCGCTGCAATATTGATGTATAAAGAAAGCCGCGTTTTGTTGATTGCATTCAACAATAAAGAAGATGCCCAAGCATATATTCTTGGAACAACGGAAAGGCAGATCAAAATTAGGACTGGAATTGCTGGAGTCCACTTTTTTCCAAAAATAATTGGTACATAGATAGGAGACAAAGAAGCCTGTACTAAAATAAGCGGAACGAGAATTATGGAAATTTTTTTAAGGCTGCTAAAATAGCGTTGCCTAAACTGTGAATAGTTACTTTTAGCAGCGCAAATATAGGGATATAGAGGGGACATAAAAGTGTTTAGAAGGTTGAGCGTGATCCCTGAACCTGCATTGAAGGCAAAGTAATACATCCCCAGAGCTTCAATCCCAAGATATTTACCAACAATCAGATAATCTACGTTAGCCCGGACTCTATTCAAAAGATCGTTGAGCAATAGATTGCTGCCAAAGCCAAGCACTTCCTGCCGCTTTTCCAGAGTAAAACGGTGGGGAGGTCTCCAAGGGTGATACTTCCAAGTAAGGATAATCCAAACAGGTGTTGCTAGAAATATTGAGCAAGCGATCGCCCAAATACCCATCCCCCGCAAGGCAAATATTGCCGTGAGAACGTTCGAGACTAAGGAGATAACGATGTTACAGACTGCTATGGCTTTGAATTGATTGTCCCTTTCAAGTAGCGTCAGATGAATGACAAAAAGTGGGTATCCTAAGTAGGTGAGAGCAACGACACATAACGGTAGAGTGATGTGTTGGTCGTGAGAAAAGTAAGGAATGAGCCATGCGATAAAACACTGAATGATACAGATCGATCCGCAGGCGATCCAATTGAGCCAGTAGGCTGTATTGGTAACTTCCTTTACGTCCTGTTCATCTGCCTGAATAATTTTGGCTCCAATTCCACCTCTTAGCATAAATACATTGGCAAAGTCAGACATCGTGTAGATGATTGCCATCAGCCCATAGTCTTGTGGGCTAAACATTCGTGCCAGTATTACAGTCCCTGACAGTCGGATAATGCGATTGGCTAGCTCTGCACCAGCCATCCAGCCGACATTGCGAAGATATACACCTGATAAGACTTTTTTGAACCTGGTAATCATTATATAAATGTTCTTTACCTCTGGACTATTTTGGATTAGATATAGAAAGTAAGGTAAGCAAGGGTGGCATTACTGTTCATGGTTGAGTAGAAAGCTGCGTAGTTGCTGCCCGATCGCTTTGAGTGAAAAATGGGCTTCGACACGATGATATCCCCGTTTGCCCAATTCCTCACCTAGATTTTGGTTATCCAAAATTTGACCTAGCGCTGCTGCTAATGCCTGCGGATTTTCTCTAGGAACTACTAATCCGCCATCCGCTTCTCCATTCTCGAAAATATCAGCGACTCCCTGAGCATCAGCTGCAACAACAGGCAGTCCACAAGCCATTGCTTCAATAGGCGCAACAGGAAACCCTTCCCATCGGGATGACAATACATAAACATCGGCGGCTGCAAGGTATTGCCGTAATAAAGTGCGATCCTGAATATATTCATTGCGCCAAAGAATGTTTGATAGCGGCATAGACGCGATCCGTTGCTGAAATTCTTCAGCATCGCTACCTGTTCCAACTAGTAAAAGCTGCAAATCTCGATTTGGTCGCTTGCGACAGATCAGTTCCCATGCAGCCAGTAAAACATCCAGTCCTTTTTTGTCAATCTCAACTCGCCCATGCCAAATCACGACTTTTGTCTTTACGGAAATACCCAGTTGAGTGCGGATTTTGTTGCGATCGGGATCGCCCCAGGATGAGATATCTACGGGGCTGAAAACACGGGCAATCTTGCTGCTAGGCATAGCATAATCTGCTTGTACTCGCTTTATTTCTGCCTGACTACTAATGATGAGTCCCTTACAAGCTTTTAAAGCAAGGGGACGAACTAGATAGTCACTAATGCCACGGTGTACCCAGGTACGTCCCTGAAACGTAGCGAACACAGGAATATTGAGCAATTTTCCCAAGAGTACACAAGTGTCAAAGCGCCCGTACTCATACTCTTGACATAGGATTGCCTGACATCCTTCGCGTCGGATTTCCTGCGCCAGCAATCCTAATGGTGTTGATAAATAGGTTCCAAGTGTACTAATTGAGTTTTTCAGCAAGGTGAAGCGACGGCGTGGAGATTGCGGCGCACTTGAGGCAGAAAATTCTCCTTCTAAGTTTAAAGCGCGACGGCGGACAGTACGAATTTTGCGATAGGTTTGGTAAACCTTTGGAGCTGGTAGAAAACAAATGGTTGCTCCTGTAGGACGATGATTAACACGCACAACTTCGCTAACACGGGCTGAGATACAGAATAAAACACTGCGTACGTGGGCAGTTTTCAGTGCTTCAAAATACCCAAATAGCCAACCACCTGTCATCTGGCTGCAAAAAGTTTCTAGAGACACATTGATACTGTCCAAAAAGTCCTCAATTAAGTCACCAGCGAGTAGGAAAGCAACTGCTGGTTCCTTCATCGGTTGGTGAGCTAATGGGGACTCATTAGCATCAATTAACTGAGCGACTTGGTTATTCATACAGCTTGACTATTTTTAGCAAATATGGTATATGCAAATAGTAAATGGGTAGATTTAGAGCCAGGGAAATAAAGTGTTATGGGAAGGGCTGTACTGCTGTGTTATGTGCCTCTGTTCAAGACTATTCGATAGATAGAACGAGTCCAATTCCTAACACCGTCATAGCCATGCGAACCAAACAATTGAATCAGGAAAATTGCAAGACTCAAACGAATGTATTTTTCAGAGTATTGAATCTGTGGATAGTGCAAATGCGCTTGCTGCTGCCAAAATCTGCCCGTTTCCCAATCTCCTTCATCTACAGACCACCATGCCTGGTTTAGCGTGATACTGGCATACGCTCGATTTCTAAAATACAACATCTCCAAAGGAGCCGTTTGAAATGTTTTCTCAATAACCGTTCTCAGGTTTTGAAACATTCGCTGACGGTTCTTAGACATACTGCTGGAATATTGACGATAAAGCGTTAGGGGTTCTTTTATGACTGCAAACCAGTAGTGGGTAGCAATACGCAGCCACATATCTAAATCTTCTGCCGAAGTAAGGGTGCGATCAAATATGCCAACCCTCTCAAAACACTCTCGTCGAACAAGGGCAGAACTACCATTGGAAATCACATCCGTTTCTAAAAGTTCTTTCCATACGTTGCCTTGTGCTTGTGACGCAAAGATTCTGCCTGTCGGTTTGCTATCTTCATTGATTAAGAGTGTCCATGTATAGACTACGCCAACATCTGGATTTTCTTGAAAGCATTGAACTTGCTTTTCTAACTTAGTGGGTTCCCACAGATCATCCGCATCCAGCAAAGCAATGTATTCCCCTTGTGCATACCTAATGCCTGTATTTCTCGCTCCTGGTAATCCCTGGTTTTCCTGAGAAATCAGATGAACTCGCTGATCAATAATTTCTGATGCCCAAGTCACTATGGAATCTGTACTGCCATCATTGATAATTAACACTTCAAAATTAGTAAAGGTTTGCTTTAGCACACTACTGACCGTTTCCGGCAAATAGTTCATTGCATTGTAAGCAGGTATAATGACAGTTACTTGTGGCATAGCTAAACTGGGTTAAATCAATGTCGAAAAGGCTGAGTCCGCAAATCTAAAATCTAATTGTTAAGGTTTAAGAGGAGAGCGAAAATTCCGATTTATTACTATCACCTCGCAGTTTGCGTCTCAGATTTTGTAGCTTTAAATAGGCATTAGAACCGAACCAGTGTGTTAGCAGAATTGCCAATTGTAGCTGGACAACAATTTTGGTGTAGCGTATGCGAGGATAGTGGAGGATTGCTTGTTTACAATAAGCGTTTGCCTCCTCATACTGCCCGTCATACACACTTTTCCAGGCTAGCGTGCGGTACATACCAGCATAGGCAACGTTCCTGAGATAAAGCAATTCCAAGGGAACTGATTGAAACCGCTTTTCAAATGTGATCCGCAAATCTTGCATCATCTTAAGATGATTTCTGGACATACTAGTAGAGGACTGGCGATAGTAAAGCAAATACTCTTTGATTACAGCAAAGGGATATTGCGCTGCAATCCGAGTCCACATATCGAAGTCTGCTGCTGAAGATAAATCAGGATCAAACACTCCCGCCACTTCAAAACAACTTCGACGAACCATTGCCGAACTACCGCTACATACAATGTCCCCAACTAAAATTTGCTGCCAAACATCTCCCTCAAGATAAGAATTATATTTAACACCTATGGGTTTTTCATTTTCATCAACGAGCAGTGTCCAAGTATAAACTAACCCTACTTCTGGTTTACTATCAAGGCAACAAATTTGCTTTTCTAATTTGGTTGGTTCCCACAAATCATCTGCATCTAAAAATGCAATGTATTCACCTTGAGCATTTTCAATTCCGGTATTACGAGCTACAGAAACTCCTTGATTTAGCTGAGAAATGAGCTTGATACGGGAATCAGTGATTTCGGAAGCCCATTGTATAATGCTATCTGTACTGCCATCGTTAATAATGAGTACTTCAAAATCAGAGAATGTTTGTTTAAGGACACTGGCTAAGGTTTGAGGCAAGTATGCCATAGCGTTGTAGGCAGGAATAACCACAGTCACTTTTGGCATTATTGGGTTCCTTTTGCTGTATAGTCTGGTTGAGCGATCGCACGATTTAAAGAGCGGCTAGTAAATGTTAGCAATATAGTAATTATTGGTGATATTGAAAAACTCCTCCACGCAGTTTGTGTGTCAAATTTTTCAACTGTGTATAACTATCCGAGCCAAACAAGCGGACTAATATCAGCACAAACTGTAAACGTAAGAACTTGGCAGAGTACTTCATTTGAGGATAGTACAAAATCGCTTGTTGGGAAAAATAACTCGCTTTCTCAGGATCTCCTCCATCGAACATAATTTTCCATGCCAACCATAAGAATGCATGACCATAAGCTCGCGGTCGTAAATATAGCAATTCAAAGGGAACATTTTGAAATTTTTTCTCAATCTTTAATCTCGAATTTTGCATCATTTTGTTGTAATCTTTAGACATATTTGTAAAATGTTGTCGGTAGTAAACCAATACTTCTTTAATCACTGCAAAGGGATAGATAGCTGCAATGCGAACCCACATATCACAATCTTCAATACTGGATAATTCTGTATCAAAAAGACCAACAGTTTCAAAGCAGCTCCGACGTATCATCGCTGAACTGCCGCTGCCTATAATATCTCCAAGTAATAGCTTCTCCCATATATTTCCTTCTGTATGGGAAGCAGTGACTGTACCTGTAGATATACCTTGTTGATCTACTAGAAGTGTCCAGGTATATACCAAACCTACTTCAGGTTTTGAGTCTAAACAATGAACCTGTTTTTCTAGCTTGGTTGGTTCCCACAAATCGTCAGCATCTAGAAATGCAACGTATTCACCTTGAGCGTGAACAATGCCAGTATTACGTGCTGCGGATAAGCCTTGATTTTCTTGAGAAATCAGCTTGACTCGGTAATCCGTAATTTTTGATACCCACGTAACAATGCTATCGGTACTGCCATCATTAATAATTAAAACTTCAAAATCGGTAAACCTTTGCTTCAATACACTGTCCAAGGTTTCTGGCAAGTATGTCATGGCATTGTAAGCAGGAATAATTACTGTCACTTTTGGCATATTGCACCTCCTCGGAAAATGTTTAGATTTGAGTTGTTGTAGAATTTTAATACAGAATTGTCAAAGCTATTAGAGAGATTTAGTTTCAAAGGTCTGGGATGTTTGCTGTTCAATTGGCGCGACTTTTAGAAGTAGAAAATCACGGAGTTTTTGACCGACAGCTTCGCAAGCAAACTTTTGTTCTACTCTTAACCGCGCCCGTCTACTGAGTTCTTGTGCCCACTCTGGATGGTCAAGAACTCTGCCGATCGCATTTGCTAAAGCAGTAACATCATTGCGCGGCACAACTAATCCACCTGAAATTTCGCCTTGCTCAAGGATGTCAGGAATACCTGGTGCATCAGTCGCGACTACAGGTAAACCGCACGCCATTGCTTCAATGGGGGCAACAGGAAAACCCTCCTGACGCGATGACATCACATACACATCAGCAGCAGACAAATATTGCTGAATGCGAGTGCGATCGTTGACAAATTCGTCTTGCCACATCACCCCCCGCAGTTGCATGGCTGTAATGCGATCGCGTAGTTTATCTGCGTCGGGGCCAGTTCCTACCAGTAACAACCGTAAATCTTGTTCAAGACGTTGACGACAAATCTGATCCCAAGCATCTAACAGGATGTCTAAGCCTTTGCGATGCATTTCTATGCGTCCGTGGCAAACTACAACTTTAGCTGTAAGCGGCATACCAACAGCAGTTCGTGCTGCACTGCGATCTATAGCGCGCCAGCTAGCTACGTCTACTGGGTTAAAAATCCGGGCTAATTTGCTGGTTAGTATCTTATAGCGATCGCGTACTCGTTGTAATTCTGTTTGGGGAGCAATGATTAACCCGGTACAGCCTCTCAGCGCCAGCAGACGCAACGGATATTCAATCCAGCTTTGCGTTTCATTGCCCCCTTGAAAACTAGCGAATACTGGCAGATGCATTAACTTCCCTAAAAGCACGCAAGCGTCAAACCGGGCATATTCATACTCTTGACACAAAAGAGCGTCACAGCCTTCACGCCGCATTTCTTGAGCAAGCAATCCCAACGGCGTAGACAAGTAATTTCCTATACTTTTGACTAGATCCTTAATTTTTGTAACTATGGAACGACGTTTATTCTTGGAGTTCTCAATGTCTGTAAATGATTGCCCTTCATTTCCACCGTACAGGCTAAGTGCTTTACGTCGAACAGCACGGTAAGCAAGATAGCTTTTAGAAGCTGGCAATATACAGATCATCGCACCAGTAGGCCTATGAGTAAAGCGTGATGGCTTGGTAACACGAGCTGAAATACAAAATAAAATCGTCCGTACACCCACTCGTTGTAGAGCATTTATATAACCGAACATCCAGCTACCAATGAAGCGATCGCAAAAAGTCTCGAAGGAGATATTGATGCTGTCTAAAAAATCTTCAATTAGGTCATAACAATGGAGTAAAGCTATAGTAGGCTGTTTTTGCGGAGTATCTAGTTGTGGCTTGGTAATTTGATAGTCCAGCATGGTTTGAACTTCCATAGTAAATAATGTAGAATCTTTATCTTGCAAAACGTTGGATGCGTCGTCTTAAACCATAGAGTAGCTTTAGTACTCGGCTGTAACCATCAGATCCAAACCATTCAAATGCTGCGATCGCCAAGCTCAAACGTATATTCTCTTTTGAGAAACCTAATTGAGGACAGTACTCTAGAGCTTGCCTTTGAAAATCCATTGCTTTTTTATAATCTTTATTGCGACTTTGCAGAGGTTTCCAAGCTAAACAGAGATGAGCACAACCATAGCTCCGTCCTTTCAGGTAATGCAACTTAGGTGGAGCAGAAGCAAAGGCTTTTTCGATAACTATACGAAAACTTTGTTCCATCGCCTCCCAATTTCTAGAGGCGCTAGTTGAGTGTTGTCGATAGTAAACTAGAGGTTCTTTTAGGACTTTAAAAGGATAACGAGATGCTATCCTCAGCCACATATCCCAATCTTCTACAAATGAGCGTAAATTTCGATCAAATACGCCACAAGTTTCAAAGCATTGGCGACGAACCATCGCTACACTTCCACTTTCAACTATATTGTGTTCAATGAGCTGATGCCAAACATCATTTTCGGCATAGTTTTTGAACACTCTTCCTGTGGAATTACCGTTTTCATCGATTAATGCCACCCAAGTATATACCAAACCGATTTCAGAATTTTCTTCTAGACAAAGCACTTGTTTTTCAAGCTTTGTTGGCTCCCAAAGGTCATCAGCATCTAGGAAGGCAATATACTTTCCACTCGCATGAGCAATACCTGTATTTCTGGCTCCAGATAATCCTTGATTTTCTTGAGTAATCAGTTTGACTCGCGGATCTGCTATTTGAGAAACCCAATTCTCAGTATTATCGGAGCTACCATCGTTGACAAGTATAACTTCAAAATCATTAAAGGTTTGCCTAAGCACACTTTCCATCGTTGCAGGAAGATACTTCAGGGAATTATAGGCAGGAATAACAACAGAAACTTTTGGCATAGTTAAAATTTTTAATTTTAAGCATTTTATTTTAAAAGCTCATGAAAATTAAGAAAGATAGGCAGAAGAGTTACTGACAAAGGTAGAGTTTTTAGGATGTTTTTCCTCAGACCAGTTCCAACCTGCGATCGCAAATAAAGTCCACCAATAGAAAAACAGAGTTGTGTGACTCCAAATATTCTCAGTAATCATTCCTACAGAAGTGGCTAGCAAAATGGCAAGCATAACCAATATCAGTTCGTTTTGAGCGCTTCCACGGTGGGTACTTCGGAATAATTGGACAAGACGTATAGCCTGACTGCCCAGAAAGATGAGGAATAGGGAAAGGCCTACAACCCCTTGTTCTGTTAAAGCTCGCACATAATCGTTATGAGCCATGTTATGCAAGACAGTTAAGAAGGAACATGTCGCTATACCCGTACCAAAGATGGGATAATTCTCCCAAGCCTGTAGTAGAAAAGTCCATTGAGCAATTCGCCAGTTAAAACTATTGTTGTCTCCTTGTGATAAGAGAATTGCTCGCCATCTATCCATATTTGGATTAAGTAGCGGTGTTTGAGAAATCGAGCCAAGGCGTTCTTGTCCGAAATCTGAACTGGTGAACAGCCCAAAGACAATCGTAAACAATAGCAACCCACCTAACAGGTTAATAATGTTTAATTTAGGTGCAATCAAAACCAGAAGAAAAACGGCAAGCATCACCAAGGTAAACAGGGACTTGGTTCCGACAAAGAGAAAGGCAAGTAATCCTAGTAAAAGCAGCCAAGGCCAGCGCCGCTGTGACTGATTTAGCTTCCACCAAGTTAGACCAATAAACAGCAATAGAAAAGTTCCGAAGGTATTGGCAAGACCAAGAGTTCCTCTAATGCGAGATTCGCCTTCTGATGGCAGTGATCCCATCTCCTCGCCACCACCCGACAGGAAAGAAGGGATGAGTGAAGGCACAAACATCTGCATCAACGCTACCGTAATGGGCAAGACCAGAGCAAGGAACAGCATGGAAATAATGGTTTTGGGAGGAAGCTTGTCCTTAAGCTGCATCACCAGTAAATAAACCATTACCCATGAAAACAGTCGCACCCACTCACGAATGCCGTATGGCAAATATGATCCATCTAAAGCCAGCGCTCCCAAAGGCATGAGTATTATCCACAAGGTTTGTAGCGCTACCCAACCTGCAAAGAACCACCAAAACTTGTCAGTCTGTACAGTCCGTCCCGTTAATAACAGCACAACTACATATAGTATAGTCAGAGCGTCTAGTCCAAGGGCAAACGCAGCTGGTATTTGCTGAACCGAGAAAGGATCGAGAGAACTACGCAAGATCAACAAACCCAATACAGTTTGCTCAAAGCTCGTAAAAAATGAGATAACCGTCGCCACTCCAACCAAAGCGACTGCTAGCAAAAGGGGCTGAATGCCTGCGAGTAACCCTACAATAATACCAATTCCAACACCTAACACTCCTACCGAAAGTGCTAGATAAGAGAAGCGGTTTTTGTGGTGATTACTGACCATTTTTGAACCCCTTTGATAACATAGATATCTGATTTCTTACAGAATGATTCAGAGGAGTTTCCAGATAAGGTAAATGCTTCTTGGGACTGGATTTAGCTTGGGAATCTTTTCGAGGATAGGGGCTGGACTTTCTAGTCTGATTTTTTATGCCATTGACAACTACTCCTAGAATAGATATGCGATTTTCTGTTAATTCTGCTACAGACTGTTGTAATACCCCCTTAATGGTAAAACTTGGACGTGTAACTATAAGGACTCCATCACTTTCCTGGCTCAATGTAGCGGCATCAGCGAAAGTGCTGGTCGGGGGAGTATCTATAATAACTAAATCATATTTTGTTGCAGCTTCTGCTATCAGAGACTTGATTGCAGCTGACTCTAGCAATTGTGATGGACGCGTATGCAGTTCCCCACAAGTCAATACCGACAGGTTTTTAATATCTGTTCGCTGTACGGCTTCTAATAAAGTTTTATTGCCGTTAATTACCTCAGTAATCCCAGAATTGGCAGCTAAATCAAACAGCCTGTGCTGCACAGGTTTATGCAAATCTGCATCAATAATTAATGTTCGCCGAGATAACATGGCTGAGACGGCAGCTAAGTGGGAAACTACCACTGATTTTCCCTCTCCGGAGACGCTGCTGCTAACAACAATGACCCTTGGCTTATGAGTACTACGAAACTCTAACGTTTTCAAAAGCATACGATAAGGCTCAACCAAGGCAACATCATCCAAGAATTGTTCAGATGGTTCAAGATTAAGCATCGTCACAGGCAAAGGCGGCAATACTCCAAGCATTGGTAGCTTGAGCAATTCTTCTACTTCTGAGCCATCATGTAGCCTGTTATCCATCAGTTCCAGCAGCAGCACAACCCCAATGGCTAAAATAGCCCCAAAGAAAGTGGCAATCACCAGCACAGCTGCTTTTTTCGGTGAAGTAGGCGATGTTGGCGGTTGCGCTTTATCTATAATTCGGATATTGCTGACCTTCTGGGCTTCAGCAATACGTGCTTCTTCTAATTTGCTTTGGAGCATATTTAGGGAGGTCGCAGCCTGTTGGCGTTGACTAATAAGCGCGCTCAGTGGTAGCTCTTTAATTGGTAGTTGTGCAAGGCGAGTCTGGAGATTAGCTTGGAGAGATTGGACAGATTTGAGCTTTTTTTCAATTGCCAAGCGCTCAATCTCATTAACTATCAGCTTGGAGCTGAGTTCTTGACTAAGTGAATCGGATGCGATCTTACTAGGGGAGATAGTTTCATTCCGGGGTGACACACGAGCCAATTCTTGAGTGTACAAAGTGCGAATAGAATCTCGTTGCTCAATCAGCTTGATGACAGTAGGATGGTTTTCTGTAAAGCGCAAACGAGTTTGGATGATTTGTGTCTCTAAATCTGCTAACTTGGCGCGTAAATTTTTGACCTGTTCATCTTGACCACTGCGTACAGATGCATAAGCATTATTTATGGTTTTAGCATCAGTAATTTGCCGCAGGGATATGTCACGAGACTTTGCCTCTTGCAGTTGGGCAACTAAAGTGCGCTCCTGATCTTCTAAATTCGCTAAACTGAGTACCAAACTTTTCGTTTGGTCATCAATAGAAATAATGCCACTTTTTTGCCTATATCTGTTTTCAGCAATTTCTGCTCTTTGTAGTTTTTGGCGAGCTAATGGTACTTCTTTTTGTAAAAATTCGCGTACTTTGGTAGCCTCTGAACTGATAGCTTTAGCATTTTCCTCAACCATTGTCTGGGAGATAGCATTCAGTAGTTCAGCTGCGAAATTTGAGTCTCTACCTTCATAGGTTAGTTCTAGAATATTAGTAGCAGGAAGAATTTTTACCTTTAACCCTCTGCTGATTTCTGAAACTGTGAGTTGGTTTTGAGGTAAATCATTTTTGACTTGTACTATTGCTTTTTCTAAAACAGGTTGTGACTTAACAAACTCTGCTTGGTCAGCTAGTGGGCTAGGTCCACCAGCTGTACCTGAAGGTACTTGTGTCAGGTCGCGACCTAATTCGGAAATGCTCACCCGTTTCTCATCAAGCATCAGTCGTGCTGAAGTTTCATACGAATGTGGGGTAACCGCAAGGTAGACAACTGAAGTGCCGATCGCGGCAATAAAAGTAGCTAAGGCAGGTAAACTTCGCCGCTTTGAGATTGCTAGTAAGGATGAGATGCCTTTTTCCATCACAAATGCCTTTGTCGACTTAGTATGCACATAACTAAAGGATACTTAGAGAAAGCTTTACACTCCGCCATAATAACTGATATGTATGACGTTTTGTATAAATATATCAATTGTAGTTTTTAATTATTGATGAACTAGTTGCTCCTTTCTTTTCTGAAATTAAACAAACAGTGCCTAGTTTTTGCTGGTAGACTCAATAACTCTACTGTTGCTCAAGCTCATAATTCTTGATGGCTCCGGTAATTTCAAAAGTGTAGAATACAGTTTTAGATGTTCAGTAGTAATATATCCCCAGTTATAATTCATCTGTACATACATTTGTGAATTTCGAGCCATTACTGCTAATTGTTGGGGGTGATGAATTGCCCAGTCTAAAGAATTAATGCACGATGCTAAATTTCCCGCTTCAAAAAGAACTCCCCGTTCCCGATTAATCAATTGCTGGTGAGGTGGGATGTCGCTCGCTAGTATTGGTATACCTTCTTGCATAGCTTCTAACATGGACAGAGGTAGTCCTTCCAAATCTGAAGGCAAAACAAATAACCCTGCGCCTCGGACAATCTCCCAAAGGCGAGATCCTCGGAGTTCATTGGCAAAGATAATATCTCGATTATTAGCAACTTTTCCTAATAGGTTTGAGGCAAAAGATTTAGTATCACTAACGCCTCCAACTAAAACAAGTTTCCATCCAGATGATTTGAGAGATGAAAAGGCATCAATGAGCAAATCAGGACGCTTTTCTGGTACTAATCTGCCCAAAAATAAAATATAGCGTCCCTGCTGTAAACCTAATTGCTTACCGTAGGAAAAATGGGGGTCTGATTCACCGTAGCTGGCAGGAGCATTGGGAATGTAGACTGTTTCTCTATCATATGTTTTCCAAAAGTAAGTTTGCAATGCTTCTGATACAGCAATTATTCTATCAGCGTCACGGACTGCGCTCTTCTCTCCCATTTGAATTAAACGGGTAGAAAAATTGCCCCACTTTGCACGTTGCCAGTCTAACCCATGACAGGTAACGATAATCTTTGCAGAGTTAATAATTCTAGGTAAAAAAGTAAACAAAGATGGGCCTAAAGCATGGAAGTGAACAATATTATAGTCTTTTGCAATAGACGCGATCGCTCCCAGTGCTGAAGTGGCAAAAGCATCTACCCCTCTAAAATCCACACTGGGTAAAGATATAACTCGAACGCCCTCATAGTTATAATTTTCAAGCCAAGAACCTTGAGTATAGGAGGAACGGGCGAATAAATCTACAGAGTGGCCTTGTGCAACTATTCTGGGATAAAGTTCCGCACAATAATGCTCAATTCCACCCTGCTTTGGAGGTAGACCTTTTGCACCGATTACAGCAATTTTCATAGTCAAGATTTACGCTCAAAAAAGGTGTACAATTTGATACTGAATACATCTTTAATGTTGTTTTATGGGCTTAGTTCAATATCATTAATTTTCTTCAATCAGTCTTTGTATTTGGCTTAAGTGCTAATTCCTACAACTAACTAATAGCTAGAAAATTTCGCTTCTCCCAGCGAGTAAACATGTTGCTGTAAACATCCCTCACAACAGTACGCGCAGCATAAGGCTGTGCTGTACGCACACAGGATACACTTGGGTAGTTTTCTGGATGTAGTATTACTTGGTGCAAAGCATTTGCTAAACACTCTGGCGATCGCACCTCACAAACAACTCCATTGTCAGCCGTTAGTAATTTTGGAGTTTCACCACACCTAGTTGTAACTACTGGTGTTCCACTGGCAAGTGCTTCTAGAACTACTAAAGGTAGACCTTCGTAGGCACTGCTAAGGATAAAAGCATTACTAATCCTATGTAACTTCGCTAGTTCCTCTATTGGAATTGCTCCTAGCATAGTCACCCGACTAGATAATTCCAACTGAGCGATTTCTGTACGTACTGCTGTTGCTAATTCTCCATCACCCGCGATTAATAAGTGAATATGTGGTTCCTTTAAAGCTGCGATCGCACGTACTAACAAAATTGGATCTTTTTGGGGATGTAGCCGACCAGCGAAGAGGATAAAACGTGTTTCCTCGCTCAAACCGAGTCTTTTCGCTAGTTCATGTCTTTGTGCTTCCCGTTCCGCTTGACTTAAGGGGTAGAAAATCTCGTTATCAAATGAATTGTTGATATATTTAACACGATCTCCCATGCTGGGATAACGCTGTCTATACAATTGTGCCGAATCTGTATTACATGAGAAAACCTGGCTAAACTGTCGAACTAGCAAGCTTTCTAAAGCAAAATATGCTGCGGGAAATCGGCGCCATAAAATCGCATTTTTATCACCTGCTGCCTTAGTCTGCGAGTGAATATCGTTATGAATAAACAGGGTTTTCTCTCCCTGCCAATTCAGAGCAGCTAGGCTTGGTTCCAGCCGATGAAAGTGCATAAAGTCCGAGGTGAAATTACGCCCTAGCAGTGCCGCAGTATACTTGATTGTGGTTGGTACTAAACTTCTAAAATTATCATTTTCCAAGGTAAATAGTGGTAAAAAGCTAATTTCTCTACCTGCCAATTCTGCTTCTTGCCACTTACCAACTGGTTGGTTGTGATCGCTTCCTGTCCCTACTAGTCGCACTTCAAATTCATTGGGAGCGTATTTAATAAATGTATTAATAAGTGTTTGTATTCCTCCAATAGTAGAGTGCCAAGGATTAAACTGGTAAAAAATAGTTAAAACAGGTTTATGCATGACTTATGTAATCTCAGCATAACTCGCCAAGATTCTTGTAACTGTTTACTATGTAAAAATCTTTGCTAATTAAGCTTTTATTTTTACGTTCAAGATACTAAGCGTTTTACTAAATAGTTAAGTATCTTTACTCCTATAGCATCCTCTGAAAGCTCAAATAGTAATACTATCTATAGATACCGTCCTAGGCAAATATATAGTTATCCACCAAGTTATCCGCTTGGATACTATACTTATATGTATCAATAATACTTTAATTATAAGGCTAAATACTTAAGATTCATCTTAATCGTTGGAGCTAATACAAATTGTGGCAGTTAAGCTAAATGGGGTTTTGCGATCGCCCAAGTAAATACACTTCCAGTTTGATACCTAGTAAATCGGCACGAGAAAACCAAACTATGTAAAGATAAATAAATACGGAGAATGCATCTACTGAGGTAACTGAGATACGGGTATTGGTTTAAGGGTATTTTTGATTTGTGAACAAGATAAAACCTTATTAAACCTGAAAACTGCGGATTTACCACAAAAATTGGTCAAGATTGCATCAATGCAGATAGCATCCTGGAGGGTGAAATAAAAGTATCCACTCAGCTATCCACCTAGTTACATCTGGTTTCTAAATATTTACTTTCTACGGAGTATATATTTGCCAATATAGCGGTATACAATTGTATGAAATATGAACAGATGTACTGTAGTCGTTGACATATCGAAGTGAAAAGTTACCTACAAGACTCTAAGCTGATTCTAAATATTCAGCGAGGCAGTAGCAACAATGAGTAAACTAGTTATAAATATCTAGCAATACCTCTGCCAATTTACGAGGTTACAGCCTCGGTAGAGGTGGGGAGTATGCTTTCATTGCTTAGATATTTAGGTCATGTTCAGTTTATACTACATCTAAGTTCATCTCACTCAACTGAAAACCGCTATATGCTAAAAATAGCAGATTTATACCGATATAAAGATGACAAAAGTAAATCTTAGAATTTCTCTTTCTCTTATACGTAGATCATACTTTAGACTCTTCAAATGAATGAAATTATATTAACTAAAAGTGAAACCCTGAGGCTCCAAGCCTTGTACCAATATAACATTTTAGACACTATTTATGAAGCTGCCTTCGATGATCTCACCCGTTTAGCGGCACAAATCTGTGGTACTCCCATAGCTTTAATCAGTTTAGTTGATGAATCCCGTCAATGGTTCAAATCAAAAGTCGGATTAGACAGTGAATCAAGCTCCCGCGATCTGGCATTCTGTGCCCACGCGATTTTACAGCCCCATGAAACTTTGATTATTTCAGATACACTACTTGATCCGCGTTTCGCTACCAACCCATTAGTAACTTCCGACCCTTGTATTCGGTTTTATGCTGGTGCGCCCCTGATAACACCGGAAGGATATGCTTTAGGAACACTTTGTGTGATAGACCATGTACCACGACAGATGAACTCAGAACAACTGGAAGCATTGCAAGCGTTAAGCCGTCAAGTCATGGCTCAAATGGAATTAAAGCGTAATATATACAACTTAGAACGTATAACTAATAATAAACATAAACAGATTGAATACCTAATTTCTGCCCTTTCCCACGATTTACGTACTCCTTTGCTAGGTACTCGTGGCACTCTGTACGCAATGCTAGGTGGAGCTTTTGGTTCTGTGAGCGACACTTGGAGAGATGTGCTAGAAGATTGCCGCCAAGCTAACGAAGACCTCTTGAAGTTTGTCGAAGCTTTGTTAAATGTATCTCGCTACAAAATCGAAGTTTCTAAAACCTTGAAGTGCGAAATTATTAACTGGAAAACCATTTTTGTCGAAACTATTCTCCGCAGCAATTGTACTTGCAAACAAAAGTCTGCAATTAGATATAAAATTGCTTCTTCTCTGCCAATTGTATATGGTAATGCTCTTGAGATTCAACGAGTGATACAGATAATACTTGATAATGCTGTAAAAGTCAATAATCCAGACCAGGAAATTACTCTTGAGGTAGCATTGTTTGGAGTTGAGAAAGTAAAAATATCAGTGCGATCCAATGCCTGGGAAATTGCTCCTTTAGACAACGAAAGCCTTTTTAGTAGCTTTATTCAAGGACGTGGCCGGAATAATATAGATAAGCTAGGTCTCTACTTATGCTTTCAAATTGTGGAGGCTCACAAAGGCACTATCAACATAGAAAGTACTGTCGAGGATACTACATTTTGGTTTACCTTACCTGTCACTTATTAAAACGACCCTACTTTTACTTGTCGGTTAAGTATTTATTCAATTATTTCAAACCATACTAAAACTACGCTTAAAGCATTCAGCGTTAAAAACATGCAGTAAATATCGTCGCCAACTATTTTGTTGTATTGGTAAAGGTAGGGTGCTGCAAGTCTTTCCAGCCTTATACCATTTCACTAAAAATCTGATACAGATGCAAAGCTTGAAAGCATTGCTGTATCTAAATTTTTTAATTGCGTTAGCGTCTCCAAGAGTTGCCCATTGTGAATTGGTATTACTTGCTTTTGATTCTGTAACAATCACACTAACAATTTCAATGTGATTAACTGTGATTGATTTAGGTATTTTTCAAGGTAACTTTGATAAAATGAGGGCACAATTATACTAATAGTTTTGTGAAATGGGCGAAACCATTCTTTTTTACCATCAAACTGTACTTCATAAATAGATGTTTAATAACTGCATAGTTATTGTTAATAAGCTTCATTTTTTTTGAGAAGGTCTTTTACTTTAAATCCCTTTACCTGTAACACTTTTACAATTCTTGCCGCCCTTTCAAGAAATCTTATATAAGATGTATTAATTTTATATATCATGTTATTATTTAAAAGCAAAGAATGTCAGTATAAATCTAACTACAAAGCAAAGCATGTCACCACAATATAACTGCATCATTTAATACAATGGATAAGTTGTTAATACCGAAGATTAGAAAATATAAAGGATATTGATATCTAATGTATAAACAGTTAAGGCTTTTGGATAACAACATTGAAAATTTAATATCAGTAAAGCTGTTGCAGTTCTATAGTCTAGAAATTTAATTAGTATGCTAGGTGACTGTAATTAAGGTGGTGGAGATATTAAATAGTGATAGCTATTAGCTTGATAAATTTTCTAATTCATTCATCTAGGAAAGGTAATTTTTTAACTCCTCTCCATACTAGTATTTTAATACTAGTGTTGTTTTTATTTGGACAGCAAGCCTTTAACCTCTTGATAGCACACTTAAATAAAGAAGCATGTGCCCGGGTAACCCATACTTTATTGGTAGAGCAAGAAGGAGAACGTCTACTCAATGCTGTGATAGATAATCAAGAAGAAGGTTTTCTAGAAAATTCTGGTCAGGGACAAAGCAATCCTATAGATTATGGTAAGGAAAAGCCCCGTTTCGACAACAGCTTCAACCATCTGTATAATCTTGTACAAGACAACCCTGCTCAAATAAAGCAACTCGATAAAATTAGATATATCTATAACCAGTGGCAAATGGAATTGAAGCAAAAAGCGTTTTCTGGTTCTGTCAGCAACTCTGCTCTAGCAAAAAGCACTTTATTTGATTCCTTGCACAACGAGATTGAGAAACTGATTCAGCGCGAAGAGATGCTTTTGAGGGTTCGGAAAAATCGTGTACAGCACTTGAATGATATTAACACTGCGATAAACATTTTCAACACATTAGTCATTTTGTTTGGAGCGGTTTTAAATCTCCAGTTGTTGCATCGGCGTGTCAAGCTTCCATTAGACAAATTGACACAAGTTAGTAAACTTTGGCAAGCGGGACAAATGGAAGTGCAACTGTGCTACTCTTCTAGAGATGAAATCGGGGAACTAGCTGGAGTTCTGAACGCGATCGCTGATGAGACTCGTCACCGTCAAGAAACCATTGAGGTGCGTAACCAACAGCTTGAAGACATGATATCTGCACTTTCCCACGACCTCCGTGTTCCTTTACTTGCCACTCGTAATACTCTAGACTGTATGAGCAGAGGAGCTTTTGGCCCAGTAAATGAAACTTGGAAAGAAGTGTTTGAAGAGTGCCATGAAGCTAATGAGGATCTGCTTAAGCTTGTAGAACTCCTCTTAGATATCTCCCGTTATGAAGCACGCAGCGCTTGTTTAATGTGCGATCGCCTGAATTGGGAAAAGATTTTAATTAAAGTAATTAATCAGGTAAAAGCAATATCTACAAATGAGCTAGCCTTCATTTGTAAAATTTCTCAATTGCTGCCAACTGTCTACGGTGATGAATTAGAAATTCAACGGGTTTTACAAAACTTACTTGATAACGCTGTGCGGGTAAGTAAGCCTAAAGGGGAAATTGTTCTTGAAATAGCGCCTTATGGAGAGGACGAAGTAAAGATTTCGGTGCGTGATTACGGTTCAGGAATTACGCCGCAAGCTCAGGAAAAGCTGTTCCACCGCTTTATTCAAGGACGAAAGCATCGTGGAAAAAGTGGGCTTGGTCTATATTTATGTCGTCAAATTATTGAGGCTCACGGAGGAAACATTGGTGTCGAAAGCTCTCTTGGAGAGGGAAGTACTTTCTGGTTTACTCTCCCAAGTGCCATAAATAACGTTAATTGCAGATATGAACATAATATAACCAGATGTAACAGGAATAATGCCTAAGATTGACGAAGACAAAACTGTGCGTGTTCTATTAGTTGATGATCACGCTTTAATCCGCCGAGGAATGAAAGGACAATTTAGCCTTGAACCTGGTTTTAGTATAGTTGGAGAAGCATTAGATGGTGGACAGGCTGTTGAATTAGCTAGCCAACTGCAACCAGATTTAGTCTTAATGGATATTGATCTGCCAGTTATGGATGGGATTACAGCTACTCAGCAGATAAAAAGTAGCTGTTTGAACACTTGTGTTCTAGCCTTAAGTGCCTTTGACGAAGATACCCAGGTCATGGGAATGCTTGCAGCTGGTGCTGATGGTTACTGCCTTAAAACCATTGAGTGGGAACAGCTCATCGCCGTCATTCAATTGATACTTCAAGGTGGTGCTTATTTAGATCCTCTAATAGCTCAAAAAGTTGCTCGGATGCTTAGGTCAACGGCTGTCACTCCCGATGTTCCTGTATCTAAAGTAATAGCGGAACCGATTCTCAGTAATCGTGAACGCGAGATTCTTAAACTTATTGCACAAGGCCACTCAAACCAGCAGATTGCAAACCAACTCTACCTCTCACTTGGAACCGTCAAGTCTTATGTACGTATGGTTCTCAACAAACTGAGCGTTGATGATCGTGTCCAAGCAGCAGCTTTAGCTGTACGCCAAGGGTTGATTTAAGCTTAGAGAAATTTATGTAAACAGGCAGATAATTCTGTAAAAGTGGTAGCCGCCATTGGTGAGATGTCATTCATAAGTTGTTCTGACCACAAAATGTAAGGCTGAAGTAGTTGATGCTGGAATTTCTCAGGTATGGGCAAGCATAGCACTAATACATGAGGTGCAAACAAAGCTATCTCTTCAAGTGTGGGAATAGAGTAATATGGCAAAACTTCTGCATTTTGTTTTAGGCAATGACTGCTGACACGCTGCACGGTAGTAACATTGCTACCAATAACCATAATTCTTGGTCTTTCCATATAATTTATGAACCTATCCGACTAATAATATTTGGGTTACAAAGCTTAAGTTTATTGAAAAGTTAAAACTAAAAATTCAGGTTTTCAAGAGCATTTTGCAAAAAGAAATAGGGATTTTTAGAATATTGAAATAATTTTATCTACTTACGACTTATCTGCAAGTGCTAAATGCCTACCCTACAATGGTTTTTCTATTTACAAAGGAAGTAAAATTATAAGCAATTAATTGACATGAAAATAAGATATTGAGCGAATAAGTGGGACTAAATCATCCGTTAAAGTGTAAAAATAGAAAACAATCTATTTTTTCATAAAAACTCAAGTATTAAAACATAAAAAGCATGAGCGATTAAGTCACCATCTAACAAGTCCATAGACTACTATTATTAGTTGACTATATTGATGATAAGATAAAAAAATTTTCTCACTCACCAATTGAAATATTTTGAATTACCATGTCATGCGTTTAACACTAATTCTGTTAATAGCTTATAAATTTGCCCATTTTATAGCTTTTACAAAATTAAACATACATGGGTTTTCTCATGCCTACTTAATTATGAAATTTAAACTATCTGTATGCTACAGCCAAGCGGATAGTTAACTGGATAATTTTATTCCTCATTAGGATACTGTATAAAAAATAAATTAAGTAGCCATAAGATAGTATTTTATGATGGTATTTGCGTATGAAAGTATATGTAGGCTTCGCTAAGTCTTTACTTAACAACGATTTAAACTTTGAAGTCACCACCAAGACTGATTAAAAGCCAGAGCGAACGCAGGGATTTCTGAAACCCATGTTGGATAAGGATATTATCCTAAAAATAGGCTAAATTAAAAAACTCCGAAACCCTTGCTATTAAAGAATCTTTATACTTTAGACGCGTTTCCCCTGGATTAAAAACTGCTTGTGACAATACTTAAGCGATATTTGGGTTAATTATGTTGAAACGCTATATATAGTGCATTACGCACCTCTGATGTTTTTTAGCTAATTAATTAAATTTATAAAACTTATGACTCTAACACAAGAAAGTCAACTGATCGTGATTCAACCTCAGCAACGCTTAGATTCAAAACATAGTAATACCTTAACAGAACAGCTATCTAGCTTAGTAGCTCACCCCAAACATCTTTGGGTAATTGATCTAGTCAAAGTAGATTTTATGGATAGTTCGGGTTTAGCCGCTTTACTTAAGGGGATTTCAGCTATACGTTCAAGTGGTTGTCGTTTGGTAATTTGCAATCTGCAAGCACCTGTTCGGATGATCTTTGAACTGACTCAGATGGATTCAGTGTTTGAAATTTATGAAAATTATGATGCCGTCGTAACGATGTTTAATGCTCAACTATGAAGTATTTATTGCTACGCTACTGCAAATATTTTAAATAATAGATTAGAGATTAGCTGGTTACATATTTATTTGCTGAACCTGTTAAACAATCCCATTTTTACTTTTAAAAACTATTGAAATAAGGAAATGTGTAGACGATTGAGTTCGTAAATTTATTTACCGAAACTGTAATTACTATGTCTAATACCTCTACTTCCAACCGTTTTCAGATGCCAGTTATAGATGATCTCCATAATGCTGCTCAAGCTGAACTTCCAGTTCATCCCTCTGTAATCAGTAAAGCCAAGCGGATGATTGACATCTTGGGTGCTATTGTAGGGCTATCAATTACAGTAGTGCTAGCAATTCCTATTGCGATCGCTATTAAGTTAGATAGCCCGGGTTCTATCTTTTACAGTCAAATTCGCTGTGGTTTGAATGGGCGTTACTTCCGAATTTGGAAATTCCGCACGATGTCAGTTGGAGCTGATCAAATTAAGCATCTAGTTAAGAATGAAGCTCAAAGCGATCAGATATTCAAAAATGAGAATGATCCCCGTATTACCTGTATAGGAAGGTTTCTCCGCCGCACTAGCTTAGACGAACTTCCTCAGTTTTGGAACGTACTAGTGGGGGAAATGAGTCTAGTTGGTACTCGCCCTCCCACTCCCAATGAAGTGATACACTACTCAAAACATCACTGGAAAAGATTGAATGTCAAACCAGGTATAACTGGTGAATGGCAGGCTCATGGTCGCTCCAGTATTAAAAACTTTGAAGATATTGTTCACATGGACTTAGACTATCAACGTAAGTGGTCTATCATTTATGATATTAGTCTCATCTTAAAAACTTTAAAAGTTGTGTCAAATAAGACTGGTGCTTGCTAACATACCAAAATTTTCAGGAGAATCAAATAATTTATTTGGTAATTGATCGGACTAAATTGCAGCGAAAAATTTGATGATTATTAGTTTAATTTATGATAAAATGACTATCCAAATATATTGAAAATTTTTACCTAGATTGGAAAATAGTAATTTTGAGGAGCAATCAAAAGTATTCTCTCAAGCATTAGGATTATTCAAAAAATATCAGACTGTTGTACAGGACTGTATCATCATGATGGACTGCAACGAGAAGTGAGCATCGCTTTCTGGTGGAATCCCACAAACCAACGCTCACGGCAGGAATTGGAATTGAACTTAATTTTGAAGTGGCACAGTCCATACTGTCAATTCTGGCGTTGCATTGTTGCGGGATTTATTGCGAATTGCGAATTGGATTTATGCAACGCCCTAATTCTCAAGATTGCAGCACTCCACCTTTGGTTCAGTTGCAAAATTATTCAAACCCACAGCTTTCAACAGCGCCGTCCAAGAAGTATCTTGCGAATTGGTGCGACGCAATTCACTAGCAGCACTCAGCGCTTCGTACCAAATACCATTAGCCGCATAAAGATTTACTTGCTGGCTTGGTGTTGCTTTTTCCAATTGAGTTTTCAAAGTAGGCTTTAGTTGCTCCCGTTTTACATAGCCTTCAACATTAGCAATAATTTGGTTATCCTTCTGGCAGTAGATGTTAAAATACCATCGATATTGTTTGCCAATCTCTAAAGGTGCTGCAATTGAAGGCAAGCGAAGGTTTACTATTCCTGGTGTCCCCGTTAAAGCAGTTTTGTAAGTAGTCTGATGTTCTGCTTCATCTTCTAGGACAAACTCTCCAGATGCAAAGTCTGATGCATAAGGAACATAGAATACGAAACTAGGATGGTCTCTGATCGTTGTGCCAAACACCAATTCCGAGTTTGAATAAACAGGTACTAAAGCTGTGAGCCGCTTTTGAGAAGAAGTCAGGAGCTTATTTATATCCTGACCACAGCCACGACTACCTGCTTCTGTTCGCTTACCTGGTTCCCCGATGCCTTTTGGTGGAGGCGGGGCTGCGAAAATCAATGATTGATTTAATTGTCTGTTAGATGCAGGCTGTGCCTGCACATCTATAGAGCTAAAGAATGTTAAACTAACAGCGAGAAAAATTTGAATCTTTTGCACATATAACTTCATTTTTATTTATGCCTCAAGTTCTGCTTTGTTGTGAAAATAGATAAATTGCCACAGTACCGCCAGTAGCCACTAAAACCAAAGCTGACGGAACTAGGGGAACCCAAATCCCTTGGTAAAAGAGAATTAAGCAAAAAACGTATAAGACTCCAAGTACACCTCCTCCTGCCAATATTAAATATAGTCTTGATTGATCGCTTGGTGCGATCGCTACTGATCCAGCTACGGCAAACGTACCTCCAACCACTGACCAACTCCAAACCCATAAAACTTCGCCCCAAACAGGCAAAACTGATATCAAAGGTCGCCCATCCATCACCGCACTCACTAGCTGACTCACCATTTGTGCTTGCAGAACCACCCCTGGTATTTCTTCGGAAAAACCCTGCCCAGTCATGTAGGGGGTAGGATTATAATCACGAAAGCTTTGGGCAGTAGTACCAATGAGAACAATTCGGTCTTTGACTTGTTCAGCGTTGACTTTACCGCTAAGAACATCTGTGAGTGTGACTTTAGGAGCAATTTCTCCAGGAGAACCTTGGAAAGATCGGTAATTGAGCAATATTTGGTAGCCCCCCGTATCCGCCTGTTGATAGCCACCCTTATGAGGCTGCAACCGCTTAAAAACAACTTTACCTAACTGCAAATCCCCAGAATCATTGTATTTGGCAGAGATACCTTTTGCCTCCAAGTAGTGGAATGCCAGTTGAGCATTAAGGGCATAGGGTGCCGTACAAGGGGAAGTTACGTCTGCTGGTTGCATTGCCAATAAATGACGACGCAGAACGTGGTCTGAGTCTGGGATAATATCACTAAATCCTTGACGTTCTAGCGGAACCCCCAAAGGAGCTGAAATTCCTGGACGTTCTTTTGTAAGTTCTTGAACTTTGCAAATTGCAAAAAGCTTGTCATCTGTTTTCAACCTACTTGCTAAAGAAGCTTGGTTGCGTTGTAATGGTTGATCGTGATAAATATCTAAACCAATGGCTTTGGGTTGGAAGTGTGCAAGTTTTTCCAAAAGTCTGGCTAGTGCTAGCTCCGAAAGCGACCCTCTTCTTTCCTTTTGTTCTGGTAACTGAAAATCTTCTTCGGTGATAGTGACTATCAACAAGCGCGGATCTTGCTTTTCTTGAGGACGCGATCGCATTAATTGATCGTAAGCTTGTAACTCCCATGTTTGCAATCCTCCCATTTGCCGGACTCCCAGCACGCTGATGGTGAGCATCACACTCATTAGCAATCCCCTTGTGAGTAGGCCAATATTAGATTTAATTCGGGGCTTTGGCCAAGTCATCGGTATGGCAGCAGGATTTTCACAAATTATCGGTAACCAAGTTGCCCCAGGAAATTTGTCCTCTAATCCTTGCAGTTTTTCTCTGGCAGTGCGAACTGCAATATATAAAGATGCGCCTGAAGAAAAAGCTGCCAGAAAATGTTTTAAAAATGCTTGTGCCACAAGATCAGGCACAGGTTCCCGCATCACAATAATTTGGGGAATATGTAAATCTTGTAGTTCTTGCGCTAATCCCAATCCATCACAGGAGTTGAAAATTGCCAACTGTAACCCATTGGTGACGGCATTTCTCAGGGCATATTTCAGGTCTGCAATTGTTAAACTATCTTGATCATTAATATAAATGCGACCAGTCTCACCTTCGCTTTTACTATGACCAGCGAAAAATAAAATGTTCCAAGGTTGGTTCCACAGTTGATCGTTAATCTGATTGCGTTGGGGCTGTGTCAAAAAGGTTGTGGTAGCATTGGGTAATTTTTTTAGTAACTCGCAGTCTTTGTCCACATCAATACCAGTTTTATCGCCCAGAACTGCCAATATGTTGATTTTATGTCTGTAGGTAGATGTCTGCAATACAGTTCCTTGTTCTAACTCTGGAATGCTCAAAGCTACTTCGGCTTTGGTGTAGTCCCGATCGAGCAAATCCCATAGATGCCAAGGAAGTTTCTCTAGCTGCATAGAAGCAGTGCGAATCAGCACTCGCACTTCTTCATTGGGCATTAAGTGTTTCAGCCATTTTTCCCGAATCCGCCAAAATGACTCTGACTCTAGCCAGTGATTTAAGTGCGATCGCAACTCACAACCTTTGTTTTGACACTCATCACGCCGTTGGGTAATAGAACCGTCGTAAATAATTTTTTTGGCTTTGAGGCGACCACTTCCCAGACTACAATAAGTTGACCGCCACTCATCAATTGCTTTAGCTATTTCTAGATTGGGAGGTAAATGACCAGAGGTTTCTATGGTGGGACGCTTCCCATCTTCTCCAATCTCCAACGTTACCCGCACCCCTAACTCCAAATCGCCATCAAGCTTCAGAACAACTAACTTTCCCATTTGCAGCACCCCAATTGTTTTTCGCTTCAGATGAGAAAACTTTCTATCACGCTAATATTTCCCAAGACCAATTTAATACTAAAACGTTCTCCTACATCGCCACTAAACTGCAATTGAATATTCTTGTTACTGCTTCTAGTTTGCGCTTCCATAATAGATTCTCCCTCTACTCCTTCAAAGTCAATTACCATCAGTTGGAGATTTGGTGGTAGATAAATTTCTCCCCATGTAGGATGCACTTCTACGATAATATCTATTTCCTGCTCCTTCTCTTGAATGAAACCAACGACTAGAATTACAGATTGAATTATTCCTGTCTTTCCTAAATCAATCAGCTTACCCCTGCTAACAAAAGAACCATTAGCACTTCTTAGATTCCAATTTGGATTAGCACTTTGATAATTAAAGATAGTTTCAATTTCTTGCCAACCAGACTCAAAAATATTTTCTAACCATTGTTTGAGTTTAACTAAAGTCTTACTGTCAGTGGGCAATTGAGAAGCTAACTCAGCTTGCCTCACTTGAGTAAGCTCTTCTAAATACTCCAGTAGATTGTCCAAAGGTTGCAACTGGTTGATTGGTAACAAATCAGTTTGTACCTGCCTGACAAATCCCAGCAGTGTCGCTTCTCGAAATGATTTCTTTATCTGCACAGCCACATAGCCAATTCGATTTGACTGGACTTCAGGCGGTACGTAAATAAATTGTGCATCTTCAAACACTGGGCGACATTCTAACGATCCCAAATTTTTGAGCGACAAATCGGCTACATCCATAAGTGTTTGCTGTACAGGGTTCCAACTATCGCTTTTGCCTAAGTCTGTCTCAAATCCCATGTATTGTAGATAAGAGTTTACGAAAGACACAGACAAAGTATTGAGATGAACTTGTTCAGCTTTTTTTGGCGTGGCTTGTCGCCTACATAACTCTTCTGCTCGATGTCTTCCATCTGGCGGTATAGGCCCTGTAAATTTTAAAGGATCTGCCATTTTCTCCATATTTTTTGATTAGATGACTAAAGTTTCTTAAATATTAAATACATATATATTCTTGGAGTTTATCAGTAAACTTTTTTAGGCATCGTTGATAGAAACTATGTAGAGATGTGATTCCAATACCCCATTCTGCCGAAATCTCTTTCCAGGAAATTCCAGAGTATCTTCTTTTAGCTATAGCTTGAAAATTTGCTTCTGGATGACCTTTGATGTGTTCTTGGCAAAAAATAAACTCTGGATCAGATTCTATATATTCTATTATTTGTTCAGATAAAGACATTGGTTGAGATTGAGATGATGGGATATTTTCCAGATGAGAGTCTTCGAGATTTATTTCATTTCCTTTGCCGATAACCTTGGGAATAGCTTCTGGAAAAAAGCGTTTACTCAATAGCATATTTACCCAAGTTAGAACTTCGCCGCGTTCTGGATCATACTTTTTAATATTGTTATCTTGGCAAAGATAGAAAAATAAATTTTGTACTGCCTCATCATAAATATCTTCATAAACTAGTTGAAATTGGCCCTTATAAGGATGAATCAGTCTACCCGACTGCCAAATCGCATTCATCAGCCGTGTTAAAGCTACACGCTGTTCTTTGGTTGCGTATGGGTGTTGTTGGGCTTTGAGCGTTAATTCTTTAAGTTGTACATCTAGTTCTTTTCTCCAGCCGTTAGTCATAAAAGACCTCGAATTCAAACGCACCAACTTGCCAATCTGTATATATCTCTCATGTATGGATTGCGATTTTTACACAGACTAGCCACAATCGTTACAAAACTTTTCGCTCAGACATGAAAGAGATGTAAATAAGTATTAATACTGTTTAGTTAAGGAATACCTTGGTTAGGGAACTCCAAGAAATAAATTATCTAATCTTGTAAGGTGAGCATCTTGCCCGAACCGGATTAAATTAGTGAACAGTTAAGCTTATGAGCATTTATGTTGCATAAAAGCATGCTTGGAACTGCTTACTATAAACAAATCAACCTGGAAAAATGAATGGCGATTAGCTTAATCATTGGAAGCAGTCGCAGATTTGACCCTGAATGAAACACGCCACTTGTATTCGTCGGGGACTTTGACTCCCAACAGACAAATTAATTGATAACCGATAACTGTTGAGGTCTAGCCCTCAATCCCTAATTATTTTTTTTCCAATAATTATTCTCTATTTTGTGGCATAAATTTAGTTAATGCGGGTGATATGTATACAGCAGCATTGATCAACTAAGAAGTTCCTTATGACTAACTCCACCCACCAGCTAGACAATTCCGCTTTAACATTGCCGATTTCCCAATTAGCTCGGATAACTGCCGAGCAATTTGCTAACCAGCAGCCAAATTTTGAAAAAGCAGAGCAAGTTCGGCTGAATACCTTGGCTGTGTGGGTGGTAAATGACTACTTAGAAATGATGGATATTCCTACTAACCTCCAAGCTAGTGACAGCTGGAACCCAATTATGCGCCTCTGTGGGGATGTAGCTGATTTAGAAGTGCCCTCTATTGGTCGTCTGGAGTGTCGCCCTGTCCATTTGCATCAACAGATATGTTCCATTCCTCCAGAAACTTGGGAAGAACGGGTGGGTTATTTAGTAGTTCAATTTGATGAATCGCTCCAAGAAGCGAGGTTGCTTGGTTTTATTCCCAGTGTCAAAAATGAAACGTTGCCTTTAGCGCAATTGCAACCATTGGAAGCGTTTATAGACCACCTGGGCCAACTGCGCCAATCCCCAGCTAGTCCAATGGTGAATCTAAGTCAATGGTTTGCTGGTATATTTGAGACAGGTTGGCAGACTGTTGAATCTCTGTGGAACGTGCCAGAACTCAGACCAACTTATGCCTTTCGCAGTGTTGATACTATCGAATTAAATGCCCTTAACCGACCAGAATCAATTACTAAACGTGCAAAACTGATTGATTTGGGTATCCAAATTCTCAACCAACCTGTCATGTTGATTGTAGAAATCAGCCCAGAAAAGGATCAGCAAACCAGTATTCATCTCCAATTGCACGCCACTGGTAATCACATTTACTTGCCACCAGGAGTTCATCTCACCGTTTTAGATAGTTCGGGAACAGTATTTCTAGATGCTCAATCTAGAAAATTAGATAACTACATTCAGTTGCAGTTTCGCGGTGAACCTAGAGAACAATTTAGCGTTAAAATAGCCATAAATGATACTAGCATTACCGAATATTTTAGAATTTAAAACATCTAGCTATCTTCCCTTTTTGTCAATAATTTATTAAGTGGTAATTGGTTAATTAAAAATTCAAGCCAGCTTTTAAGGATTTTGAAAAAAATCTATAAATGCTTGTAGAGCTTGTGATGAAACATGAGAACAGGGCATGGTTTCCTACAGGGGGATAGCAACGGCATGAGTAAGTTAGTGGTTCTGAAATTTGGAGAGGGTAGTTTTGAGCAAGGGTTTGCTGTAACCCTCGAAATTGGTGAAGAACACGAGCGTGCTACAACAGAAATTACGGGAAAATTACCTTCATTTCCCGAAATGCCGCTCTATTATAGTCATTGGCAGTCTAGTTATCGGCAGATAGGCAATCGTTATCGTCTCCATGCTGACAAAATGCAGGTGACGAATGTATCGATGATTCAAGATTGCGAAAACGCTTCTCATATTTTGCGGGCCCGCTTTAATACGTGGCTGCGAGCAGAGGAGTTTCGCCCTTTGAGGGAAAAATGGTTAGAAAGATTGTCGTCCACGGAAGAAGTACGGGTAATTTTGCAAACAGAAAATAGCCAATTGCAGTTATTACCCTGGCATCTGTGGGATTTGTTAGAACGCTACCCCAAGGCTGAAATCGCCCTTTCTTCACCATCTTACGATCGCATTCACAAACCACGCACAAAAAATCCCTTAGTCAATATTTTAGCGATTGTGGGCAATAGTCAAGGAATTGACACCCAGGCCGATCAAGCTTTACTGCAACAGTGTAGTAATGCAGAGGTCAGCTTTCTGGTAGAACCACAACGGAAGGAATTGACTGAGCATCTTTGGGGAAAAAACTGGGATATTCTCTTTTTTGCTGGGCACAGTTCTAGTAACAAAAATGGCGAAAGCGGACGAATTTACCTGAATAAAACTGATAGTCTCAGCATTAGCGAGTTAAAGTATGCTCTAAAGAAAGCCATTGAAAACGGCTTGCAACTAGCTATATTCAACTCCTGTGATGGATTGGGATTGGCGCGAGAACTAGCTGATTTGCAAATCCCTCAGATGATCGTCATGCGTGAACCTGTCCCAGATCAAGTTGCCAAGGAGTTCTTAAAGTATTTTCTCGAAGGTTTTGCCAGTGGCGAACCTTTATATCAGTCGGTACGCCAAGCGCGGGAACGGTTGCAAGGACTTGAGGATAAATTTCCCTGTGCGACTTGGCTACCAATGATTTGCCAAAATCCAGCGCAGATCCCACCTACTTGGAATGAATTAAGGTCTACAAAAACTGAAGCAGCAAATTTAGTTTTGTCTACTAGACAGAGATTTATAATAACTTTATTATCCAGTTTGGTGATTACAGGCTTTGTTTGTGGGCCGAGATTGCTGGGATTGGTAGAAACTTTAGAGATCGCAGCCTATGACTTGATGATGCGATCGCGCCCTGCCGAAGGACTTGATTCCCGACTACTGGTAATTACAATTGACGATGACGATCTGGCAATTCAAAGAAAAAATAACGAGGATTTAATTGGAGCTTCCATTTCCGAAAAATCTCTTAACAAACTCCTGGCAAAACTGAATCAATACCAACCCCGTGCGATCGGCTTGGACATCTACCGTGATTTTAAAGCCAAACAACCAGATTTAATTACTCGTCTTCAAAAAACTGAGAATTTGATTGGCGTATGTAAAGGAAGTGATGTCACAGTAAATATTCCAGGAAATCAGCCGCCGCCAGAAATCCCTAAGACAAATTTGGGATTCAGTGACTTTATTCACGATCGTGATGGAGTTATCCGTCGGCATCTCCTGTTCATGAACCAAGAGGCGACATCGTTGTGTCCTGCTCCCTTTGCATTCAGTCTAGAACTCGCCTCCCGGTATCTGCACCCTTTAGGGATTGAACCAAAGTTCACTCCTGAAGGGAATTTGCAGTTAGGTAAAACTATTTTTGAGAACCTGAAATCTCGGACTGGCGGCTATCAAAATATTGATGCCAATGGTGGACAAATCTTACTCAATTACCGTTCCCCAAAACAAATAGCCGAACAGGTGAAGCTAACCCAATTTTTATCTAGTCCAATTAACCCTAGTGCGATCAAAGATAAAATTGTTTTGATTGGTGTGGTGGCAAAGGGGGATTCTCCAGACACCTGGCCTACACCATTCGGCGTTCCTTTAGATCAGCAAATGCCAGGAGTGTTAGTACAAGCGCAGATGATCAGCCAAATCCTCAGTGCAGTGCAGGATGGGCGACCCTTACTGCGGGTTTGGTCACTGTGGGCTGAGGTCGCCTGGATTTGGGGCTGGTCTTTAATAGGGGGAGTCTTGGTTTGGCGAAAGCTTTCCTTCCCTTGGTTAGCATTGGTACTTATTATTACCTCTAGTGTTCTATATTTACTTTGCTTTGGTCTGTTAATTGCGGGTGCTTGGGTGCCCTTTGTACCTTCGGCTTTGTCGTTGATTGTCACGGTTAGCTTGATGTCAATATTTAATTCACCAAAAAAAGTTCGGGCGGCTACCGGGGAATAGAGCAATACACTTAGTTAAGAAAATTGATCTGTTAAGGCAGGTAGGGGAAAAAAATCTGATAATTGTATTGGATAGACAAATTTGGATAATTTAATTCTTAGAGTTCACTAGGGAGTGGAAAAAGATTTCTGTATGAAATTTTTGGATAACTAGTAGATAATTCTATTAGGTTTGCATACTTAAGGGAAGGTTTTTATGAAGTCAAATTCACAACCAATAAAACCATTGTTAGTAGTAGCTTTTAGCTGCACTAGTTTACTAGTTAGCCTGACTCCAGTACTGGCAAAACCAACTCTTAGTTCTTCAGCTAGCGATGCTTACGGCGGGCTACGCCTACACCCTGGTGTTAAAACGAACCTTGCTCAAGCCACTGCTTTTAATCAACCCTCACTTCCATCTGGCCCCCCTCCCGCAGGTCGCGTTCGTGGTGGAGCGAAGCGCGACGGCGGGGATGATGCATGTCCACTTCCTATTACTAAAACTGATCTGACTGCTTTAGTGCCTTTCACTGAGGAAGCTAACTCGGTGACTAATGTCTGGGGACAGACAACGGAAGAACACCCAAGTTTGTTTTTCTATGTGCCTTATACTAAAGATTTGCCCTATGCAGTCGAATTTGTACTGCAAGATCAGGATTTGAAGGACATTTACAAAGAAGCGATCGCTCTACCAGATAAACCAGGAGTTATCCGCGTTTCTCTGCCTACCAGCGCTCCTGCTTTGGCACTAAACAAACAATATCGCTGGTTTTTAACCGTTAACTGTGATAAACAAGAAAATTCTCCCCCGACTTTTGTTGAAGGAGTAATACAACGAATCGAACTCAAACCAGCCGCTCTCAAAGAGCTACAAACTACAGAACCTCTAAAGCGCTATGCCATCTATGCCCAAAATGGGATATGGTACGAAGCACTGACGACACTGGCCCAACTGCGCGATCAAAATCCTAAAGATGCAGCACTACAAGCAGAGTGGCAAAACTTGTTAAGCAGCATCCGTTTAGATGATGTTGCAGCAGAACCGATAGTTTCGGATAAACCTTAGACTAAGAAACACATTATCCAGAGCAACTAATACTAACTCACTAAAATAATGAAACAGATATAAACCCTGAAAGCTTTGCTAAGTAAGTTTTTTAATAGTGTTAGCGTTCGCGTAGCGTCTCGTAGAGAGGAACAAGCGTCATTGCGAATTGGTATAAGGAGGTAGCCATAATTAAATATAAAAATAAAATCCTAATTGGTAGTGAGCGGTAACTCGACCACTACCAACTAGGATTTTCAGAACTAAAATCTAAAATTGATTAACTTAGTATTAGTAGTCTGTCCCATTAATTTTGCGGGGTTATAGAGACGCGAAATTTCGGGTCTCTACAGGGTTTTGGTAACAAACTAATCAATCAGAACAAATCTAAATCACCGTCCCAAAAAAAACATAATTGCCTTAGTGTCGCGGGGCGTTTGCTTTTAGCGTCTCCAAGAGTTGCCCATTGCGAATTGTTTTAATCTTCTTTTTGCAAAATATCATCATCAATGCGTCGCTCCCGATTAATATCGGGATTTTCTGCTGTCCAATTATCATCTGCTGCAAGAGATTCAGGAACTATCACAAGCTCAGTCTCTTTTTTATGGTTATTTCCCCATTCATCCAAAACATCTTTGATCAGTACTTCTTGTAACCAAATCTTAGCAACAACAGTCAGGGGTAGCGCCAGAAATAATCCTAAAAAACCAAAGAAGGTGACGAAAAATAATTGGGCAATTAAGGTAACGGCTGGCAGCAATGAAACTTGATGCGCCATAACAACTGGCGTGATGAAATTACTCTCAGCCTGTTGAATAAAAAAGTAGAGAATTAAAACAGCGATCGCTTTCCAAGGTTCATCCAAAAAGGCGATCGCCATTGCTGGTATTACACTCATCGTGGGGCCCAGATTGGGAATTAAGTTAAAAAATCCCGCTAAAACCGCTAAAGCAAGTGCTGCCTTGACATGCAAAATTGATAAGCCAATCAGACTCATCAGCCCGACTACAAAGATGGCAATGAAAGCGCCTGTAATCCATCCCTCCAAAGAGACTTCACATTTATCTAAAATCCCATCTACCCGTCGCCGATAAAATGAGGGGAAAAGCCGCACAAATACTTTGCGGTAAGCCACGGGGTCGGCTAAAATCATTCCCGTTAAAACCAACACTAGCAAAATCTTGAGGACAACTTCCAAAGAGCCAGATACAAAGGCAAAGGAGTTTCCCAATAGGCGATTGGCGAAGGGCTGTGCTTGTTGGATGAGACTATTAATATCTGGGACGTAGGGAATTAACTGGTTAGGAATATGAGTTCTCAGGGCATCAAGCCAATCATTAAAGCGCCCAAACCCTTTAGGAACCTGATAGGTTAGTTCTTGAAACTGCTGTGCAAATGGCGGCACAATTAGCCAGAAAAAACCTACAATAACTGCAAAAAAGATAGCTACTGCGAGGAGGACAGCAAATCCACGCTTCATGCCAAAGCGTTGGAAGCGTTTCGCTAGCCGATTTAAGGTGGTAGCTAACACAACTGCGGCAAACATCAGTAAAAGCACTTCCCGAATTTGCCACAGGATGTATAAAGAAAGAAGTATGGCGATTAAGCCGATCCATTGACCGAGGTTCACAGGCTGACTCCCGACGGTTGGCGAGATGCAATTTTTTGGTAATTCAGCTAGATTAACTGATTTTAGTCACTTGTGCGTCTATGGTTTGAGTTAATTTTGTTTCTGTGCTTGGAATCGCCACAGTAGCGCGATCGCCATAATCGCGATCGGCAACAATACTATAATTAGCGCGTTAGTTGCTGTTACTGGAATTGATAGGCTTGGCCCTGCATACTTAATTAATACTGATAACAAAGCCGAGAGTAAAAGCAGTTTCAGAACAAATCCTAGTTGATTTTGCATAAAAGTACGGCATACAAATTTTTGTGGTACACACGAATTTGCGCTGTACCGCCCAGTTTCTACAATAAACCTACAGATACAATCCTTTCCAACTTTCTTTAGGAAATACCTTTGCTTTATTCACGTCAAACTCAACCAGCCAAAAACTTGTTCTACAGTCAGTTCCAATTCGATACCGTCAAAGATGGGTAATTTATCAGCACCTTCGTATAATTCCAATCGCTGTCTAGGAAAAATCCCTAGCACACTTTCGTCTTCTGGGTTGATTAACCAGCCGAGTTCAGTACTATTGCGCGAACAATGCAATAATTTACTCAACACTTTTTTTAACCTTTGGTTTGGAGAAAGAATCTCAATTGCCCAGTCGGGATGAATTTCAAAGCGGTTAGCAATTCTGCCAGATGCTGTTTTAGGAATTTTGTCCCAGCGAAACACAGAGACATCAGGGACGATAGAAGCACCACCGAAGGTACAGCGTAGTTCTGGGAAAGCGTAAGCAATTTTTTGATTTCTAGCAATGCTGTTAATTGTTTCGCAAAGAGTAGCTTGGAGCAAGCTATGTTCACCTTGGGGCATTGGTTTTTGAATGATTTCTCCGTTAATAAAGTCTGATGCTGGTTCAGTTTCTGGTAGTGTGAGGAACTCGTCTAAAGTTAGTTGGGGTTGAGTTGCGATCGCCATAAGTAAATAGTATGAAGGGGATAGTTTTATTATGGGCGTGCGATCGCCTACTCTTAAAGCTTGCTATCCTCGCATCCTTCGTTTCTGATAGGTGCTATAAATTATCTTTTTGCCAAACCTATGAGGCGATGAACTTTTTTTTTAGTGCTGAGACATTTTAGATCAAACTAAGCTATTAACATAGCAATATCTGCTAGAAAGCTCCCTGCTCCCCTTGCCTCTTCTGGTCAGTTTAATTATTGTCCACTCAGTAAATACAACAAACTTGGGCTAAAATTACGTTTTAGTGTGTGTAATTATCCAAATATCCTTCTTTTAGATAATATTGCTATTGTCTAAAATTAGAAATATGAGGATTAGCGATCGCACTGAAATTTGGTTGTTCACCAATCATAAGATTTTTAGAGGGTACTACCATGCAAAATATGCTAAAACGCGCATTCTTACCTAGCTTGATGGCTGCTACTTTATCTAGTACTAGCTTAATATCGGTTCAACCTGCTTCTGCTGATGACCGAGTTATTAATAATGCAGCCATTGGAGCCGGTGCAGGTGTCTTAAGTGGAGTTGTAACAAAGTGTGGTTCGGTATTAGACAATGCTTTTAAAGGTGCTGCTGCTGGTGCTGCTGTTAATGCTGCCAATGGTGCAAGACGCGCCAGAGCCAGAAGAAGAAACGGACGTTTACCTGTTCAAGATATCGGTGTAGGTGCTGGTGCTGGTGTATTGGCAGGTGCAATTTCTGGTGGTTGTAGAACTACCTGGAAAAATGGTGTCAATGGTGCTGCTGCTGGTGCTGCTGTTAATTTATTAGATAACAGACGCAGAAGAAGATAATCTGTTATTAATAACTCGTAATTTAGTTACCCAGCAAGGATTATCAATAAAAACTTTCAGGCGCGTAGAACGGTATAGTCGGCGATCGCCAACGGTGGGGCGTAGCCCATCATGCAATTATGCCAACGCCTTACCTGCCTCAAAAAATGCTCTTTCCACACGGCGTTCTAGATGCAGGCGGTAAACGTAGCCATCCCGTCAGGCTGATCGCGCTGTTTTGCCTAGCTTAATTCTTCGACCTCAACGGCAGTAACTGTAATTGTTGCTGAACCTGAATATACTTGCTGGGAAATATCCTCGTTTGCAGAGTTAGCAGGTGCTTTTGAATTGCTAAATGCAGTAGAGGTGGCTTTTTTACGTCTAGAAGGTGGTTTGTGTATTTGCGATTTACGCGAACGGTGAGTTATACCGATTTTTATTTAATTACTTAGCGGAGGCATAAACTTTGCTGAAAATTATACAGGTAGAAACTGACGAATATAAATCTCACATACACCAACTCTTTTGGGAATATTTTAACGAGACTAAGTTGATATTCAGTCATCAGTTTGGCATCAATCTAGATGTGAATAAATTCTTTGAGCAATATATGACTCAACTGCACGAATTTATACCTCCTTTAGGACGCTTGCTTTTGGGACAATACGAAGCAAAAATAGCAGGCTGCGCTTGCTTGCGAAAAATTGGTGAAGATATTGGCGAAGTTAAAAGGATGTATGTAAGGCCGGAATTTCGCAAAAAAGGAATCGGTAGAGCATTATTAGAAACTATCATCAATGAAGCTTCTAATATTGGTTACTCAAAGATTCGTTTAGACAGCACCCCTTTTGCAAAGGAAGCACATACACTTTATCGCCTATATGGCTTTCAGGATATCGAGCCGTATTTAGAAAAAACAGAGATTCCTTTAGAATATCGAGCTAACTGGGTTTTTATGGAATTAGTTTTAAAATGATCAATATCCGTTGTGAAACTTTGTCAGACTACACAGTAATAGCTGAGGTGAATACATTAGCCTTTGGGCAAGAAAATGAGGCTAAACTTGTAGAGAAAATTCGCCGTTCTGACCGCTATATTCCAGAACTTTCTCTGGTTGCACAGATTGAAAATATTGTAGTCGGTCATATTTTATTCAGCTACATTGATCTGGTGAGTAAAGAAACACTACAGGTTCTCGGTTTAGCACCTTTGGCAGTTCGTCCAAAGTTTCAACAAAAAGGTATTGGTAGCGCACTAATAAAAGCAGGGTTAGAAATAGCAGAGGCAAAGAAAGAAGCTATAGTGATTGTCCTTGGTCATCCCCACTTCTATACTCGCTTTGGCTTTCAGCCTTCTGTTGTTTATGAAATCGAGTCTCCTTTTCCAGTACCAGAGGATGTCTTCATGGTTAAACCACTGCAAAGCTATCATCAAAAGTATAAAGGAAAAGTTTTTTATCCATCTGCTTTTGATGGGGTATAGTATTATCTCGCACTAATCAAAAATTCAGTAGACCTCTTGCAAAATTATTTTGTGGTATGCATTAAGAATTTTGTTAAAAATGCACATCCAAATCGATGCAGAAAACTTTACTACTTCATTGGTATGTCTAAGGGACTTCCAACTAAAAAAATATACAATCGCTTTGGTGAGCAGGGGAAGCAGGGGAAGCAGGGGAAGCAGGGGAGGAAGAATCTAACAATCATCTTCGCTCAGAAAATTGAATAATTTAATTTCTGGAAGTCCCTAATTCAAATTGAACGCAAATTTTAAAGCTTATTATTGTACCATGAATTATTTTTGCAAGAGGTCTATAGCGGTCAATGAATTAGCTTTAGCGAACCGGGCGGAATGCACGTTGCAATCACAGCAAATTTGATTCTGTTTATCTATGAATCTTTCCGTTTTTAGGAATGTGGCACGACCGACAACGCACACATTCATATCCAGTTTAATCTCAATTCATACCGCCATTATGCAACGCCTTACACTCCTTAGTGCTTAACATAAATTCTCAGGCGTACCCTTCCTGGTACTCCAGACTGTGCTCTAATTGATAGCTGAACTGCGTTATCGGCAGGTCTAACATCAATCGTATTGAATGCTTTAATATTTGGAATGTTATCGTAGGGCGTGTACCATGCTTCGGTAACAGCAGAAGAAAAAGGAATAGTATAGGTAAAAATTTGTGGATACACTGGAGCAAAGTATTCGTCTGGGCCTTAGCCCTAAAAGTTTGACGCAGCAATTTACAAAAATTTTCAATTATTATTTAAGAGATTTCTAAAGAATAAATTGTCCCAAAAAATTAATTTTTAAGCATTCAAAAAAAGAATTATAATAACCTTGAGCTTTCAATTTCTAAAGTTTGAGCTATGTTTGCATTAGTCTCGCTTGAGAAAATTCAGCTACCTGTGGGAGCAGTTGTGCGGTTGCCTGCAACCTGGCAAGATTATCAGAGTTTGTGTCAGCAACGAGGTGGCAATTCAATTCCTCGCATAAAATTCCAAGATGGAGAAGTCTTGCTCATGTCTCCTCTTCCTAAACATGGACGTGATGCCCATTTAATCGCAAATATCATTACAGTTCTGCTGGATTATGTTGGACGTGAGTACGATGCTTTTACTCCTGTGACAATGGAATTACTAGAGGAGAGTGGAATCGAACCAGACTATTGTTTTTATATTGACCATTGGGAAGCCGTATCTGGTAAGGAGCGAATTGACTGGAGTGTTGATCCTCCTCCTGATTTGGTGCTGGAGATTGATGTAACGAGTTATTCTGATGTGAATGATTACCTCCCTTACCAAGTTCCAGAAGTCTGGCTATACCGCAAAAAACAACTGTGTATTTATCAGTTACAAGGTACAGAATATCTTGCTCAAACTCAAAGCAAATATTTTTCAGATATAAATCTCCAGGATATAGTTGCTAGGTGCTTTGAAGTTGCCTACGATCGCAATACCAGTGTCGCCATTCGTGAACTCAAACAGCGCTTAGGTTGAAGAAGAGGGAGGGAAGCTGGGAGATATCACTGGTGCTGAAACTACATCCTTTACCTCTAACGCAGCCGCAACCTGTAAAATTAACGCTTCATTATATGGTGCTGCTATCAATTGCACACCTAAAGGTAAAGCATTTTGGCGCTGAATTGGTACTGATAAAACGGGTAAACCAATAAAAGATAATGGTTGAGTAAATAATCCTAAATGAGGACGGACAAGAATTTCTTCCCCATCCAAAATCATAGTTTGTTGACCAATTAGCGGTGCGGAAATTGGTGTAGTTGGGGCAAGAATTATATCTACATTTTGAAAGACTTCCCGAACCCGATCGCGATACCATTTTCTAAAGCGTTGGGCTTGCAGATACCAGCTACTAGGAATTAACGCCCCTGCTAAAAAGCGATCGCGTGTTGCTGCATCAAAATCTTGAGGACGACATCGTAACTTATCCAAATGCAGATTTGCGCCCTCACTAGCTGTAATCACAAAAGCTGCTGCACGGGCGCGGTGTGCTTCTGGTATGGTTACGTATTCAGTGACATTTAAAGCATCAGCTACCTTTTGCACTGCTGCTAAAGCTTCTGGTTCTGCGCCTTTGGTGAAATAATCATCAGCAATAGCAATTCTGATATTAGAAATATCTTGTTTAAGTTGTGGTAAAACCAATTCAGGCGGACGCTTTGTACAAATTGGATCGCGATCGTCTTCTCCTTGAAGCATATCAAACACCGTAGCAATATCCTGCACCGAACGCGCAAAAGGGCCAATGTGGTCAAAACTGCTAGAAAATAAAGCTACCCCAGCACGAGATAACCTTCCGTAAGTCGGCTTAAAACCAAAAACGCCACACAACGCCGCCGGAACCCGAATTGAACCATTTGTATCAGAACCCAATGTTAACGGTACTAACCCAGCAGCAACAGCAGCAGCCGAACCACCCGATGAACCACCAGCAACTCGCTGTAAATCATGGGGGTTGTGAGTAGCACCGTAATGGGAATTTTCCGTTACAAATCCATAAGCGTACTCATCCATATTTAAAGCGCCAACCAGCACAGCACCGGCTTGTTTCAGCTTCGCTACTGCGGTTGCATCAAGGCTTGCTGCTAGGTTTTCTGCATTGATTTTTGAACCCGCCAGAGTCGTTAAACCAGTGATATCGAAGAGGTTTTTCACTGCAAAAGGTACACCAGCAAGTATTCCAGGATGATTACCTTGGGCAATTTCCCTGTCAATGTGGGCTGCATCTGTTAAAGCTGTTTCAGCAGTCACAGCCGTAAAACAGTTAAGTTGATGATCCCGCACTGCTATTTGTGCGATCGCAGCCTTGGTAACTTCCACCGCGCTAACTTTACCTTCACGTACAGCAGTAGCTATCGATACAGCATCATTCATGGTTCAAAAACTGGTGCAACTTCAATATCCTCTGCTAGAGGAAAAGAATTTACCAGATTAGCGATCGCACTAATTCTCTCAAAATTTGCCACCACACCATCACGATACTCATCCCTTAGCTGCAAATCCAACAACAACGCCATAAGATCAACATATTCACCCACATTAAACCCTTCCATCTCTTCTTTGCGTCCTTGGCGTCTTGGCGGTTCGTTATACTAATTCAATTAATGATTGCAACACATCCTTGGGTAAAGTAGAGACGCGATGAATCGCGTCTCTACAAATGGTCTATTTGTCGCATTCTTTTTTCAAATTGGTATTATTCTAAACTTATAACCTCTTTCGGCAACACAAAAAATCCATCCTCTCCCGCCTCAAAATTAACAACCTGAAACACAGCATCAATATTTAACTCACCATAAATATGAGGAAATAAATTATTTACCTCCGCAGCTTCATAGCGAATATCTGCTTTAACTTGTTCAGAATCAATGCAAAGAATTACCAAACCCTTTTGATTAACAAAAAAACGATTCGCCACCCAGATAACTTGTGCTGCTGTCGAACAGTGGATAAATCCTTCCGAGTCTAAAGTATCACCGCGATAAGTTCCGAGGATTTTTGCTTGTTCCCATTGTTCGCTTTTGGTGATATGTAAAATAGTGTTCATGGTAATTAATTAACAAATGCGATTAATTTTATACAGTAAGCCCGGCTGTCATTTATGTGAAGGCTTGCAAGAAAAGCTAGAAAAAATCCAAAATCTCAGTTTCGAGTTGGAAATTAGGGATATTACGACTCGTGAAGATTGGTTCGCGGCGTATGAGTATGAAGTGCCAGTACTGTATTTATCGAACCGCCTTCGCGAAGCGTCTCGCAGAGAAGACGCCAAGGGCGCGGAGGGAGAAATTATAGAAGCACCATTGCCTCGTCCTTCTCCTCGTGCTAGTGTGCAGCAGTTGGAGCAAATGTTGCGTAAGTATTTAGCCAATTAGAAAAAAATAATGCAGAATAAGCGCAAGATTAAGAAGGTGACGAGGTTCACAAAATGAAATTGCGGGAATTACTAACGGCGGTAGACAGTGTTGAACAATTGCCTAGCCATCCGATGGAAGATTTAGAAGTTAGGGGTTTGAAGACGAATTCCCATGCTTGTAGTGCGGGAGATTTATTTATTGGGATGCCAGGAACGCGGGTTGATGGTGGAGAATTTTGGCAAAGTGCGATCGCATCCGGGGCTGTAGCTGCGATCGTTTCTCCCGAAGCAGCACAAAAAAATCCTCCCACAAATGAGGCTGTGGTCATTAGTGCAAGTAACATAACTCAAGCTTGTGCCCAGATAGCCAGTGCTTTTTACGGTTATCCTGGGCGAAAACTCAAACTGGTGGGTGTGACTGGTACAAATGGCAAAACTACAACTACTCATCTGATTGAATTTCTGCTCATCAAAGCTAATCTAGCTACAGCTTTAATGGGAACTCTCTACACTCGTTGGGCAGGTTTTGAGCAAACTGCTGCCCACACTACGCCTTTTGCGGTGGAACTGCAACAGCAGTTAGCAGAGGCTGTAAAGGCTGGTAGTGAGTTCGGGGTGATGGAAGTGAGTTCTCACGCTTTGGCCCAAGGTAGAGTGTTGGGCTGTGAATTTGATGTGGCGGTGTTCAGTAATCTTACCCAAGACCATCTCGATTATCACAGGGACATGGAAGATTACTTTGCCGCCAAAGCGTTGTTATTTAGCCCTAATTATCTCAAGGGACGAGCAATAATTAATGCTGATGATTCTTACGGGAAGCGGTTAATTGCCTCGTTAGATTCTGAGCGCGTTTGGAGTTACAGTGTAAACGACAACAGCGCCGATTTATGGATGAGTGATTTAAGTTACCAACCAAATGGTGTCAGTGGTACATTACATACACCAAAAGGTGATGTAGCTTTTCGATCGCCACTAGTCGGTCAATATAATTTAGAAAATCTTCTTGCAGCCGTAGGAGCAGTTTTACACTTAGGGCTAGATTTGCAGTTAGTAGCGTCTGTAATACCTGAGTTTCCCGGAGTTCCCGGACGGATGGAACGGGTACAAATTGATGCTGACCAAGATATTAGCGTGATTGTGGATTATGCCCACACCCCCGATAGTTTAGAAAATCTGCTGAAAGCTGCACGCCCGTTTATACCTGGTAAAGTGATTTGTGTGTTTGGTTGTGGCGGCGATCGCGATCGCACCAAGCGTCCAAAAATGGGTAAAATTGCGGCTGAGTTAGCTGATGTTGCAGTAGTGACATCAGATAACCCTCGGACTGAAGACCCAGAAAGGATTTTGCAAGATATTTTAGCGGGAATTGCTGATACAGTACAACCAACTGTAATTTGCGATCGGGCTACTGCAATTCGTACCGCAATTTTACAAGCACAACCCGGTGATGGAGTGTTACTTGCTGGTAAAGGTCATGAAGACTACCAAATTCTCGGCACTGAAAAAATCCATTTTGACGACCGAGAACACGCACGCGACGCTTTACACCAAAGACTGAACATACATTAATTTGGGCATTGGGCATGGGAAAGAGGACTTGGGGACAATGAGAATTGGGGACAAGGGGAAACACTTGTTGCAAGTTCTAAACTTATGTCACCTTGTCCCCTCTGCTCCCCTGCCTCCCCTGCTGCCTCATCCCCCACTCTCCACTCCCTCGTAAGTGTAGTTTTTTATAGTTAATGTTTATTTCGGTGGGATTTTTGTAAAAAATGCACACATAAAGGTGAAAATCGAAGACAGAGTTATTTCTTGCTTCATTCAAGTTGTGCTTAACTCATGAATGTTTCTCTGGCTAAGGATCTGTCTGTTTATCAACTAGTTATGGGAGTGCAAGCGCCTCCTAAACCATTGTCCCTCAGTCCTGCTACTCTGCTATCACTGGTGAGAGCGCAAATTGACTTACTAATTGAGCAGCAAATTGCAGCCACTTTATGGGTGAAGTTACCACCAGAAAAAATTTGGCAATCAGAACTAGCGCGTTATCAATCCTCGGTAGGTGCGTCTAGTCTCATTTATACTTGCCAGATTGATGAGAGTGAAAAAAGAGAAGATGAGGGAGCAGGGGAAGTAGGGGAAGAAAATACCCCCTTATCTTCCTCATCTCCCTCATCTTCTTTATCCCCCTCCTTCTCTCATCATGTCCCCGTTCACCTATCACCAGATAGCCAAATGCGACGGGAAAACTTTCTGATGGTGTTATCGCCCCAGTTTTGCAGTTTAATTTTGGCTCATCGACCACTTAAAAAACACAAAAATAAAATATCGGGCAAGGTAAATACTAATAAAAACCAGCCGTTGCTGATTATAAATTCTCTTGAGGGGAGAGTAATTCAGCAAGTATTAAATGGTATGGAACAAGCGATTACGCCGGAATCCTCCCCAATACCTGTTGGTTTTATTTGTCCAATTGCACCCCAAGGCGTACTGATGAATCAACTGTTTGCAAAACAACTCCTGCGACAAGATGAAATTAATCGTCAAATCATCGCAGTACGCACTACCAAGTTGCAGCAACAAAATCAAGAACTACAAAACAAAGAGCAACTTAAAGATGAATACTTAAAAAATGTGTGTCAGGAATTACGTACACCCTTGACGCACATGAAGACAGCACTTTCATTATTGAATTCTCCTAATCTTAAACCCCCCCAGCGACAACGTTATTTACAGATGTTAAATACCCAGTGCGATCAGCAAAATTCCCTGATTACTGGTTTGTTGGAACTGGTGCAGCTAGAACGTAATTTAGAGGGGACAGCTTTAGAGCCGGTGCGACTTTCAGATATTGTACCTGGGGTAGTTAGTACCTACCAACCTCTAGCTCAAGAAAAAGGGATTATGCTAGGCTACACCGTACCCACTGAACTTCCATCTATTTGGTGTGTGACTGGGGGGCTAAGGCAGATTGTGATTAATCTGTTGCATAACAGCATTAAGTTTACTCCTAATGGGGGTGAAGTTTGGGTGCGTGCCCGAATTCAAGGCGATTATGTCCAATTAGAATTCCGCGACACAGGTATCGGTATTGCCGAAAGCGAGATTCCCAGAATCTTTGAGCGGTTTTATCGTGTGCGTACAGCAGCAAATGAAGATTATGGTGGTGCTGGGTTGGGGTTAACAATTGTACAGCAATTGCTGGTGCGCTCTGGCGGTTCTATTTCTGTGAAAAGTAAATTATATGAAGGTTCCACTTTTACAGTACAACTGCCAAGCGTTGGCGATACCCCGAAAGCGATCGCATTAGAAAATGAGTGATAAGTTACGTTACAATGCTCCCCTGAGTTAACTTTATGGTGTTATAGCAATCCTATTTGAGTTATAAAAATTTTAGTCATTAGTCATTACTACTAATGACTAATAACTAGATTTACCCACGGAAATTCAAGAAAATTAGCGTAGGCGTAGCTCGCCGCAGGCATCGCACAACTGTGCTGTAAAGACTTACGATTAGCTAGAAGTTTTTGGTAGTGCGGCGCTAATTTGGCGGAGCATCATGACTTGCCAATAAGGTACAGGAGCCAGCAATACAGTACCAGTTCCCTCAAAAGTATTGACGAGAAACTCACCAGAAGTCATCGAACCTAAAAGAGATTTGGTAGCTTTTTCAACGCGATAATTTAAGCTAGTTGTGCGAGCGATCGCAAAATTTCCATCCACAACTAATCGGTCATTTCGTAAATTTATTACTTCTACAGGGCCTTGTGCTGCCATCACAACTGTACCCCTGCCTTTAACTTTTGTTTGAAATAATCCCTCGCCACCAATTAAGCCTGATACAAATTTGTTTCGTTCAACTCCTACTTCTATAGTGCCATCACTAGCCCAATAAGCACCACTATCTAAAATCCATTCACTACCGTCTAATTCTAAAATGTGATATCCCGATAAAGAAGGCTCTAAATATAATTCACCAGTGCCTGTATATGTAGGACGGAAAATGTTTTCTCCCGTGGCTAAGGACTTTAAAAATCCGCCTGCTGAAGGAGCTTTAGATTGCATCTGAATGTTGCCACGTATATAGTACATAGCACCCGATTCAGTTCGTACTGTTTCGTTTTGCAAAGTTACCTTGACTAAACGTAAGCTTTCTTTTTCAATTACTTCAAAACTTGCCATAATTTTCCTTTTGACTTTTGCAGAAATGTATACTTCGCTTTTAACTAGAATTTATATACATTTTTGGCATCTATTTTTACAGATGACAAGTCATAAAAATTTAATTAGATTGCTAAACAAAGTCTATTTTAAGACTTACGCATGAGTTAGGAATAACGTGGACGCTTGGCTTGCCGCAGGCTACCGCAGAGGCACAGAGAAACCAGTGCGCTCTTGCAGTTCCCTGACTTGTACCCCTACAAGGAAGCAAGCTCAAACTACGCTCTTAGCGTTCCCGCTCTTTAGCAACTGGCGCGGCACAGAGAAATCAGAGTTTGAGATATATTTTGTGTAATACCAATTTGAAAAAAGAATCCGACAAATAGACCATTTGTAGAGACGCGATTCATCGCGTCTTTACCCAAGGATGTGTTGCAATTATTAATTGAATTGGTATAATTAATAATATTTAATAAAAAAACCTTTCCCTAGCTTTAATACGTAAAACCTGTCCCTCTCCGACGAGCGAGAGGGGCAGACTTGAACTTTAGTTCAAAGCAGGGAGAGGTTTATCGAACTCAGGTTAATTTAGAATGAATATTTATAATTTTGAAAAACAATTCTTGAATATTCACTCCTAAGTTTCAATTCCTAATTTATGTTTATTGCTAACTTCTAAGGGAAGGAAAATTGTCAAAACTTCCCCATAGTGTGGACGCTGACGCACAATCAATTTACCGCCGATCGCTTGAAACAAATGCTTGGTTGCGGCAATATTCAAACTGATCGTACCTGTTTCTGGTTGAAACATCAGCAATTGACCCAGAGCTTTGCGAATTGGTGGCGTTGCAGGTATAGCGGTTTTACTTGAATTTTTGCATCCAAATTGGGGCGATAATTGTAACTTAAGTTGATCTCCCGCCGGAATAACTTGTACTTGAATATGACTACCAGCAGGTAAGCTACGAGTGAAATTCTCTATCAAACCAGTAAGTACCTGATCCAGCATCATAGGATTACTTACCACAGTTGGTAGTTGCTGGGGTAAAACAACATTTAAAGTTAAGCTACGTCGATGCGCTGCTTGTTCCCAACGGGGAATGCTCTGCTGCAAGACTTGATCTAAAGACATCGGCGTGAGTTGAGTTTTTGGCGATTTTGCTGAGGTAGTAGTTTCCAATTCTGCTGCTTTAAACAGTAACTCCATGCGATCAATTTGCTCAGTACACTCGTGATCGATAATTTTTAAGCGATTGATCACGCTGGCATCTAAATCTCGCCGCTTCAGCAGCAGACGAGTCATGGTGCGAATAGTTGTTAAAGGTGTGCGGACTTCGTGAGCAAAAGCTTGGAGCAATTCCACATCAGGATTTGGGGATTTGGCTTCGGGGATTGGACATGGGTTATTCTCTTTATCTTCCTTGTCTCCAGTTCCTATTAGAGAGTCCTTAGTCTCTTCTGCTTCTGTTAATTCTTGAAGCAACAACTGGCTAAACTGAATCATGATGCGGCAATCTGGCGCAACCGGAGAATACTCTTGTACTAAAGTATCCAGACGGGCAAAAAATTCTGGATTAGCCAGCATTACCCTTGCTCCTAGCGATCGCCAAGCCTGCTGCACGACTTCTGGCTCAAAAGAAAATGAAAAGGTTTTTTTACCGTTTTTGTGGGTTGCTAAAACCAGTACTAAACTAAATTTTTCTGTAAAAACTAAGCAAAATTGTTCTGCACCTAGTGGATCGGCAGGTAATAAAGAAAGTACCGATTCATGAGGAGCGATTTCTTCATTTACAGACGCGATTGTATCTGGCATCTGAAATGGCATCAGCGCCAATGGGTTAAATGGTTTTGCTGTAAAAGTTACTGTTTGTAGGCTTTGAGTCAGTTTTGGCTGACTAAATAAAGGTGCTGGTGCAGCTAAAACTAATCCTTGGGTTGTGTCAACTGAAGGGTCTGCTAAAGTATTTAATAGCAAATGTTCTGTCGCTACTAGGCTGACACGCCACTGCCGCTCTGCTTTAGCAGGTGAACATTCAGTCACACTTGATTGATTTTGGGCCAAGATTTCGCTCAGACTTGGCAATATCCATTTGTACACAGGCTTTCACCCCTTAATTCAAGAGCGACTAACAGCGTCTAGGGTAGACATTTCACTACTACCTACGAGGTTATAGCTATTTGTGTACTGTTGAAAGTGGTAGAACCGAACAATTCGGGGGCAATTTCCCCTCTAAGTGCGATCGCAGATTGATGATTGTGCTGATTTCGCCTCTCGAATCGGGATTGCAATTACAAACTCTGCACCCTGTCTCGGTGCTGAAATACATGTCTACAATCTCCAGATCACGCTGACGTTTCTTATGTAGCGAGGTAACATGCTCTTGCAATTCAGCTAGCATCTTATCTCGCGATCCGATTTCGTGGTATTCAAGTTCATGACTTACGAAATATCCCAATAGTCCAGCAACTTCTTCAGCCTCTTGTTGAGCAATATACTTAGCTATCTTCAATTGTTGATGAGCATTAATCGCACCAGTAATTACTGAGAGAGTAGCTATTCCTAAAATTCCCGAAATTAATTTTTGACTAATTTTCATTCCTGGCTCGAAACCTCAAGTGCTGGCTACTGCGCTAATTCAGTTTTGGGGAGTTTGCCCTGATTTTAAAATTTCCAGATATGTGTCTGAAAGCTACAGAGTCAACAACCATTAGCCAAATCTTTAATCTGGATCTATGGCGATGCCTACGGCTGGCTACGCCTACGCATTTTTTGAGTAGATTAACAATAGACCATCTCAAAGGCACTTTATGACTTCTTTTAATTCAGTTGAAGATTTGGTACTAGTTGCTGGTGCAACTGGTGGAGTTGGGCAACTAGTGGTAGGCAAGTTACTAGAAAAGGGTTTGAAAGTTCGCGTTTTGACACGCAATGCTAAAAAAGCCGAAGAAATGTTTAACCACAGAGTAGAAATTGCCGTTGGTGACATCCGCCAGCCAGCTACACTGCCAGCCGCAACACAAAATGTCAGCCATATCATAAGTTGTACTGGAACTACTGCCTTTCCCTCTGCACGATGGGAGTTTGAGCAATCGCCAAACTTGATTGAATGGGGAATCACTTTTCTTAACCCCAAATCTAGTGAAGCAAAAGCAAAGAATAGTCCGGCAAAAGTCGATGCCCAAGGTGTAAGCAACCTAGTGGCAGCAGCACCCCGCAATTTGAAGCGGTTCGTTTTCGTCTCTTCTTGCGGAATTGAGCGTAAAAATCAGTTTCCTTTTAGTGTTCTTAATGCTTTTGGCGTGTTGGATGCCAAACAGAAAGGCGAAGAGGCCATTATTAACTCAGGATTATCCTACACCATTATCCGCCCAGGACGCTTGATTGACGGGCCATATACCTCATACGACCTCAACACCCTCCTCAAGGCAAAAACTGGGGGTAAATACGGTGTGGTAGTAGGTACTGGGGATACACTTTCGGGTGATACCAGCCGGATTGATGTAGCAAACGCTTGTGTAGAATGCCTTTTACACCCAAGTAGTTCCAGGAAAATTTTTGAAATAGTCAATCAGGGACAAAGACCGTCTGCTATTAACTGGGAAACTCTTTTCTCTAAGCTCTAGTGAGCGCTAAGGGACTTCCAAACATCGCTATAAAGGCAGGGGGAGGAAGAGTTGTAGCGAAGTCTAGAAATCGGATAATACCAATTCTCCAAAATGAGGCAACAGATGTAAATCAATAAAGTCCTGCTGCATCTAAGTTTCTTAATTGCAAATTGCGTTCGCGTTCGCGTAGCGTCTCGTAGAGAGGAACGAGCGTCATTGCGAATTGGTATAATTTCTTTTTTGGGATTCCCTAAGTAGTATTTTCTCTAATACGCAATGCTCAATACCAAAATACTGCTGATTATACGGGATACGGAAGCAATGCTTGCGGCGGGCTATTCGGTGTCGCGTCCTTTAATTTTGTTCTATTTTCTGTACTTTTGTAAGTTATTACCTTTAAAGGCGGCAAACACGACTCTACTGTTACGGTTCACCCTAATTACTGAAAGTATTAATTCCCATACATTAGACAGAGTGAAGGCAATAAATCCATGAAATAACTAAAAAAACTGTTTAGTTAGTTTAACCGTCCTAAGCAAGGTTCGGGAAACCACCCTTCATGGACTGGCTAACACTAAGCTTCAGTATATATATCAGCATATCTGGAGTTATAACCCCAGAAAAGCCAAAACAAAGGTATTCATGCTGAACTGGCTGATTTATTGACCCTATTGGTTCAAAATTTAGTCCTTTATATTCTCATTCATTCATTTGTAGTTATACGGAGCCAGCACCTAAAATGGCAAAAGTAGTTGGAATTGACTTAGGAACAACGAACTCCTGCGTGGCAGTGATGGAAGGTGGTAAACCCACAGTAATTGCTAATGCTGAAGGTTTTCGGACAACGCCATCAGTAGTCGCATTTGCGAAAAATGGCGACAACTTGGTTGGTCAAATCGCCAAGCGCCAAGCGGTGATGAACCCCGAAAATACGTTTTACTCAGTCAAACGCTTTATCGGACGCCGCTACGACGAAGTAAGTAATGAAGCTACGGAAGTTTCTTACAAAGTCCTCAGCAGCAACGGCAATGTCAAATTAGATTGTCCTATAGCTGGTAAACCGTTTGCTCCTGAAGAAATTTCTGCAAAAGTTCTTCGCAAACTAGTTGAAGACGCCAGCAAATATCTGGGTGAAACTGTAACCCAAGCTGTAATTACTGTTCCCGCATACTTCAACGACTCGCAACGGCAAGCGACAAAAGACGCTGGTAAAATTGCCGGGATTGAAGTTCTACGGATTATCAACGAGCCTACTGCTGCTTCTTTGGCTTATGGATTTGACAAGAAGAGTAACGAAACCATCCTCGTGTTTGACCTTGGTGGTGGTACCTTCGACGTATCCGTGCTGGAAGTAGGAGATGGAGTTTTTGAAGTACTAGCCACATCTGGGGATACCCACCTTGGTGGTGACGACTTCGATAAAAAAATAGTTGATTTCTTAGCTGAGAAGTTCAGAAAAGCTGAAGGTATTGACCTACGGAAAGACAAGCAAGCTTTACAACGTTTGACTGAAGCAGCAGAAAAAGCCAAAATTGAGCTTTCTAGCGTTAGCCAAGCAGAAATCAACCTACCATTTATCACCGCTACCCAGGATGGGCCTAAGCACCTGGATACAACGCTGACTCGCGCTCAGTTTGAAGAACTTTGCTCTGACTTAATCGACCGTTGCCGTATCCCTGTGGAAAACGCCCTTCGGGATGCCAAGTTAAACAAAGGCGATATTGATGAAGTGGTGTTAGTTGGTGGTTCTACCCGCATTCCTGCTGTGCAACAGATTGTGAAGCAGGTATTAGGTAAAGACCCCAACCAAAGTGTGAACCCTGATGAAGTTGTAGCAGTTGGTGCAGCTATTCAAGCCGGGGTACTGGCTGGTGATGTAACTGGCATCTTGCTGTTAGACGTAACACCGCTATCTTTGGGTGTTGAAACATTGGGCGGTGTAATGACCAAAATTATCCCCCGCAACACAACAATTCCTACCAAGAAATCGGAAGTCTTCTCTACTGCTGTAGATGGACAAACCAACGTAGAAATTCATGTCCTCCAAGGTGAACGCGAATTCTCTAACGATAACAAGAGCTTGGGAACCTTCCGTCTAGATGGTATTCCTCCTGCACCACGTGGCGTTCCTCAAATTGAAGTGGTGTTTGATATTGACGCCAACGGTATCCTTAACGTCACAGCTAAGGACAAAGGTACTGGTAAAGAACAGTCCATCAGCATAACCGGCGCTTCCACTCTGGATAAGTCTGATGTTGACCGGATGGTTAGAGAAGCTGAACAAAACGCTTCATCTGACAAAGAACGTCGTGAAAAGATTGAACGCAAGAACCAAGCCGACTCCTTGGCATACCAAGCCGAGAAGCAACTACAAGAATTGGGCGATAAAGTTCCCGATGCTGACAAGACCAAAGTCGAAGGTTTGGTGAAAGAACTGCGGGAAGCAGTGGCTAAAGAAGACGATGAGCAAATCAAAAAGCTCACCCCAGAATTGCAACAAGCGCTATTTGCTGTTGGTAGCAATATTTATCAACAAGCTGGTGGTGGTGCTACACCTGGTGCTGAACCACAAGATAGTGGTTCCACATCTGGCTCTGCTAGCGGCGACGATGTAATTGACGCTGATTTTACAGAGAGCAAATAATTCCCCTACTTTTGTTGGGAAGATTATTTAGTCGCACCTCATATTACCCGCTCAGGCAAACCCCTGAGTGGGGATTTTTTTTAAGGAGTTATAAATTAAAAGTTAGGAGACGCGATTAATCGCGTACAAGAGTTTGAAGTTTGAGTAAAACTGATATTGGTAACTCTTAATCTTAATTCTTAACTTTATTCCTAACTCCTAACTTTCTTATGCCATATCCACAAGCACCTTGGACACTTCAGGGCTATGCTATCCAAACTCTACATTTGGTAAATGTTGACCAAGTGCGTCCTTTGATTCCTTCAGAGTTAAAAATTATTTCTGTATGGCCTGGTAAAACTCTCGCCAGTGTCTATTTATCTCATTATGGGTCAGGCTCAGTACTAGAGTACAGTGAGTTAATTATTGCCCCAGCTGTGGTTAATTACCAAAGCAAAATCGGTGGCTGGGTTTCCCATATTTATGTAGATAATGCTGATTCGGTGGCTGGTGGTCGAGAAATTTGGGGACTACCAAAGGAACTAGCTGAGTTTAGTTGGAAACAAGGAAAACATGTTACTGTGCATCAGGAAAACCGGAAATTGTGTAGTCTTAACTATAATCAACAAAGCTTGGCATGGAGACAGTGGTTAAGTGCTTCTGCTTTTGGCGCCAAGGGTGCTGATTTGTTGATATTCTCTGCTGAAGTTGAGTCTGTATTGGGTTTGATTAGTTCTAAGTTAGAAATCTCTGCCGAAAGTCCTTTTTCTGGAATAGGTTTAGGTCAGCCCTGGTTAACTGTGCGTTATGAGCAGATGAGTTTGCAGGTTGATGCGCCAAAAGTTGTAGGTCAGATGGGTATCTAGTAGACTATAGCAATACTAAATCATTCGTGAGAAATAAAATCGCTGAAATGCCTATAAATACGTAGTTTTTGTCTACGTATTTTCTCACGTTTCAATTCGGATTACTATATGGCGGAAGTTTGCCTACTTTTGTTATTTGGAAGTTCCTAAATAAGAAAAAAGTCAGAAAAATTTTTCTACCCAAACCCAAAAGTTTGATATATCGAGGTTTGGGATAGGTACCACAGTGTAAAAAGAGTGCGCTCAGTTGTGCATTAATTCACTTTTAACGCCCCCAAAGCCTTTAAAGTTCCTAGCTCTGCTTCAGTCAACCCTATCACTTCAGTAATAATCATGCCTTCATAGGGGCGGACTGGTCTAAAAGTTTGTCGACATTGCCCTGTAGTAATATCCCAACAGTTGATTGTTTCATCCCAGCTACCACTGAGAAGAGTTTGAGCGTCGTGGCTCAGATTCAGTGACCATACCCAATTGAGATGATTCTGTAGTGTAGCAAGACAGTCTCCAGTAACTACATTCCAAATTTTAATAGTACGATCGCTACTACTGCTAATCATGCGATCGCCACAGTTGCTGAACAAAATACAGAGTACCTGGCTGGTATGTCCAGAAAATGTACGCAGACAAAGCCCTGTGTGGATATCCCACAGCCGCACTAAGGAATCATCACCACCAGTAGCAACGTATTGAGTATCTGGACTCACCGCAACTGCCCAAACACGGTTTGAGTCTGCCTCCCAACTATGAAGACAGGTTCCTGTTTCAATATCCCAGCGTTTAGCTATCTTTTCATAGCCACTGCTGAAGAGAGTCTTTCCGTCAGGACTCCATGCGATCCCTAATACAGAACCAGGATGCCCCTGCAATGTTTGCAAACATTCACCAGAAGGCACATCCCATATCTTGATTGTATGGTCGTAGCTGCCACTAGCTAGCAAGTTACTGTCTGGACTAAAAGCAATCGCCCAGACCCAACTACCGTGACCATGCAAGGTTTTCAGGCATTGTCCTGTATGCGGACTCCAAAGTTTAATAGTACGATCTGCGCTGGCGCTGGCGAGAAACTCTCCGTTGGCACTGAAGGCAACAGAGAAAATACGATTTTTATGTCCATGTAGTACACGAAAAGGCTGGAGGTCAGCCTTTAAGCTTTGCGGGGCATTGAGATTTACATCCCAGAGTTTAATTGTCTGGTCTTCATGTCCACTAGCAAGTAAGTTTTGCTGCCAACTGTGAGCGATCCCATAAACAGCATTGCTGTGTCCTTGCAAGCTTTTAGTACACTTTCCAGTCTGAAGCTCCCAGACTCTAGCCGCGTGGTCATCTCCACCACTAGCAATTAAGTGTCCTTGAGGGTGGAAAGCAATTGACCAAATCCGATTGGTATGCTTTTCCAAAGTATCGAGACATTTCCCAGTGTCTATGTCCCAAATCTTCACGGTTTGATCATAGCTGCCACTGGCTAGCTGTTTACCCTGACTGAACGCTACTGAGGTCACGACTCCTACGTGTCCCTGCAAGGTCATTAAACACACATTATTATGTAAATCCCACAGTTTCACAGCTTGATCAAAACTGCCACTTGCTAATATTTGCCCTTGTGGACTGAAGGCGATCGCTTTTACCCAATGCTGATGCCCTTCTAGGATTTGTACACAGCATCCAGTTTCTAAATCCCACAGCTTGATTGTGTTATCTTCACCAGCCGTTGCTAAGATTTGACCTGCGGGATGAAAAGCTACACTCCACACACAAGCATTATGTCCTTGGAGAGTTTGCACACATTGCCCTGTGGCTAGATGCCAGACTTTAACTGTGTGATCATAGCTAGTACTAGCAAGGAGTTGACCGTCAGGACTCCATGCGATCGCTGTGACAATACTAGTGTGTCCATACAGCGTTTTGAAACATTCTCCGGTGGTAGTATCCCAAAGTTTAATTGTATTATCTTGACCACAACTAGCTAAAACTGGATATACAGGGCTAAAAGCAATATTCCAAACCCAACTGTTATGTTCTTTACAGCTAAAGAGTTGTTTACTATTGCTAACATCCCAAACATGAATTTCACCATTTGTATCACTGGTAGCAAGGCAGCGCCCATCTGGACTAAAGGCGACGCTAGTAATGCCGCCAAAGGTCGCAGCAAAAACACACTCTCGAAACGTTGTTTGGGTAAAGTTGACCCGATGTAAGTTAAGCAAACGTAAATCGCAGTTACGGATCGTGAGACGCGAAAAGTCATAGCCAGTTAAATCGGTTTCTAATTGTGTCAGTAAATTCAGCAGATTACCGCCACCATATCCAACTGGATCTATAACTTCATTTTGGAGCTTTATAATTAGTCTGCCAAGTTTATACTCAAGCTGATGAACAGAGGCAAGGGTTATTTGTAGTTGATTTAAAACAGGCCGCACAATCAGATGAATTTGACTATCGCGGATGTAGTCTTTTGCCTGGGCTTGCATCAAAGCATGAGTCAGCAAATATTGTGGTGATTCTGTGACTATTTCCTGGCAGACTTTTTCAATCAAGCAGCCTGTCACGTATTCCATGACGACAGGTTGCTGTGTGAATCCTCCAGTATTGCTTTCTATTAAGCTACACCAGCGTAAAGATTCTAGTACTGACATTAACTTAGGCTTAGGCAATGGCAGTGTGAAGGCTGTTTGCAATTCTGTCAGGGAAACCTTCTCCCGATTAATTGCCAGCCAATACATTACTTGCTGCTCTAAGGTAGAGAGTCTTTTGAATTGCTGCTCTAGGAGATTGCCAATGCCGTTAAATACGGTTGTGCCTTCGGCAAAGAAGCTGGCGATGTTGCCTTCATATAAGTCCCGAATTGAGGTGGCGGCAATTTTCAAAGCTAATGGATTACCACGGTAACATTCAACTAGTTGGCGGGTTTCGCCTTCGGAGCCTAATAGCCCTTTGAGTGTCAGAATTGTTTGTCCTACTGCAACTTCTAATCCTGATAAAGCAAGGGTACGAACTAGCAAACCATCGCCTTCCAAAGCGGCGACTTCAGTGGGTTTTTCCCGACTGGTGAGCAGGACACAGCTTTGATGCTGTGTTTCTCCCAATCGCCACAAAAGTTCACCGTAAGGTTTATAGCCCTCACGGTAACAGCCTGTCCCTTTACCTTGCTGCAATAATGTGTCGAAATTATCCAGAATCAGCAAGCATCGAAATTTGCGGAGGTACTCGATTAAACAAGTAATTTGCTCATGAGGGGAAGCAGGCAATGTGGTAACTTGCTGATGAGAAAGGATTTTGATGCAGTCCGTCACCTTGTCAGAGAAAAAAGGTGCGTGCCGGAGCGATCGCCAAATGACATACTCAAATTCTCCCTGCAATTGTTCTGCTAACTTCACCGAGAGTGCGGTTTTGCCCATGCCACCCATACCTAACAGTGTGACTACACGAGTGCGATCGCGTACAATCCATTGGCTGAGGGTTTCTAATTCAGCAGTACGTCCATAGAATTGAGAAACGTCGATTGCTTCCCCCCAGTTTGTGACGGGTTGAAAATTTAAGTTTGAGGAGGCGTTTGTATCCTTTTGTCGCTGTGCAGTTCGCTTCAGTACTCCGTGCAGGTTATTTTTAGTAACTTTTTCTCCTAAAGCTTGAGAGAGCGATCGCCATAGTTGTGAACCAACATCTTTGATATGACCTGGGTCGTATGTGACTTCTTTGGCCATTTCTAAGTAAGTTTTCCCTTCCCAGGAATAACGAAACACAATTTCTTGAACTTTTGTTAAGCGTCCTCGTTTCAATAATTGCTCAACTAGTGCAATCGCTTCTTCAACCGTCATTTATCTTTCCACGTAGAAAAACCAGGTTAACTACGATATTTGCACCATAATCTTTATTTTTTCTTAAAGTTTACGTAAATCTACCAAAAAGATCCGACTTTTTCCCGACCTTTTCCGACCGTCAAACTTTATACCAGGCTGTAGAGTATTGATGTGATTCATTTGTAGCACAGGAATCTGCCCAATGATTAAACACAGGTAAAGTGTTTACCCAAACACCGGAAGGTGTTGAGTGCGATAAATTTTCCATCTAGTTGAGCCATAGCAGTTGTGAACGGCGATGTTTATTCGTTCGCTAGTTTTTTCTGACTAATGGTTTGGAATTGGGATGCGATCACGCTTAATTTATTGGGGTTTGGGAGGGGCAACCATAGCTCAAAATTTGTTTCGGAAAACGCATCTATAAACTCTACACCTAAAATCTACTATGCCATTGAAGCTAAATGTTACTGGAGACGCTCAGACAGTTAATCTTGATTTTAACCAAGCTGCTGGTCTTAAAGCGCTTGATGTAAAAAACAAGTTTATCGGAATCGACACAAGCACTAAGGCTTTTCAAGATATCTTTAAAGGTTATCCAAAAGTTCAAAAGATATTTAACGGCGGTTATAGCGAAAACTTTTCTTATGGATTTAAGAAATCTGGAGCAAAAATAGAGGCTTCTGGTGAGCTGATTCTGGCTAAAGTTTATGCCAAGGCTGGACTTCTAGTAGAATCGGCAGGCTACAATCTGGGTGGTGTCAAAATCGGTGTCAAGCAAACAGGTTCAACAGACTTACTTGCTTTTGTTCCCAGTGGTGGGGGGAATGGAATTGAATTATCTGCTAAAACAATATCAGCGTTTAGTGGTAATCCGAGTCTGTCAGTCAAGTTACCCGAAGCTTATTTTAAAGCAAGTCTGCTTGCCAACATTGACATTGGAGCTTTAGCCTTTGATGGTAAAATCAAAGGCAGTTTGGGAAAAATAAGTAAGACTATTGATTTACCTCGATTTGGAGTTTTTAGTGGTATCAAAACAGCTCCTCCTATCTCAATTTCCCTAGTCGATCTCAGTATAAAGAAGATAATCGAAGGGAAAGCTACAGGTATATATGGAAAAAAGCAGACTAGTAAGGGCATACTTGAAAGTGAGTATGAAGGCATAAAACTAACATCTGATCTAAGGAATATCTCTAAAAGAATAAATATCAACTCGAATGGATCTTTATCAGGAGAAATCCCTTTGTTCAAGCTGGGTGCTAGCCTAAACAAACTGGGAGCAAAGGCATTTCCATATCTCAATCTTCTAGCAAAACGAATTGAGGGTAGTGGCTATGTTATTGACTACAAACTTTTAGACCTTTCTATTGAGTCCAGCTTGAAGATTAAATATAATGGAAAATTAAATCTTTCAGAACAAAGTTCTAGCGCAACCTTTGAAAACGGCAAATCTCTGACTCTTAGTGGAACTAGCAACGGATCATCAAACAGTATTGAAGTATTAAACACAACTGAGCTTAAGAAATTTCTAGACACCGATGGCGATGGTAAAGCAACTGTTAAATTTGATTGGGGTTATAACAAAGCCAGTTACGTTTTGAATTATGGACTGTATGCAGATCTCTCAGCAACTCTTGAAGCTGGCAAGTTCAAAGTCAATATTGGCACTGAAATTAAGTTGGGCTTTAAAACAATCCGTCCAAATACTGATCTCGTTGATATTTCCTTGTTTAACAAACGAAATTTGCAAATTCTCAAAGACTTCAAGCTAGTTGGTGGTAGCGCGACTATTCCGATACCAACTAATAACTATCGTTTTTCCAAAACTACAAGCTTTAATGTCCCTACTAATGCAGATGATCTGATCAATCTTCTGGGGTTAAATCCTAATGATTTTTACATTATTAAAGGCACGAATGGTAATGATGCATTAGTCACTAGAACAGAACGAGGTAACGATACGTTCTATGGTTACGCAGGTGTCGATACAATGAGTGGTGGACTAGGTAATGACATTTATTGGATAGACAATGTAGGTGATGTTGTCATTGAAAACACTGCAAGCGGCATAGATACCGTTCAATCCTCAAGCAGCAGCTATACTCTGGGATCTAACGTCGAGAACTTGAATCTTTTAGGAAATGATGCCAGCAATGGTTACGGTAATGATCTAGATAATGTCATTACCGGCAATGATGCCGCCAATCTTCTAGAAGGTAGAGACGGTGCAGACCAGCTATTAGGCAATTCTGGTAGTGATACGCTAAAGGGAGAAGGTGGGAACGACACCCTTAGCGGCGGTGAGGGGATTGATACTGTCAGCTACGACAACTCCCTCAGTGGTGTAGTCGTCAATATTGATGAAGCACAGAACTACCAAAATCCCGGTGGTTCTTTCGACACAACCATAGTTTCTACCAGCCTCATACCTACCGACACAGAACCAAACTTTACGATCGCCGCAGGCAAAGCTTTAGACGGCTTTGGCACTACAGATACCTTACGAAACTTAGAAAATATCATTGGCTCTGGATTTGATGATGTTTTAATTGGCAACAACTTAGGTAACAGCATCTTAGGCTTAGTTGGGAATGACCTGTTAGTTGGCAATGCTGGCAATGACTCCCTTGACGGAGGCGATGGCATTGATACCGTTAGTTATCGCCGTGATCCTAGTTCAGTCACAGTTAACTTAGAGCAAAATCAAGCTACTGATGGCTTTGGCACTGGCGGCTATAACGATGATGGCAGCTACAATTATGCTGGCACTGACCAAATCTTTAATGTTGAAAATGTGATCGGCTCTGCCTTCAGAGATGAAATCATCGGCGATGCCAGAGTCAATATCATTCACGCTGGAGATGGCGATGATGTTGTTAACGCCAGAGATGGCAACGACATCATTTTTGGCGAAGGTGGTAAAGACTCTCTCGATGGCGAAAACGGTGACGATTTTCTGATTGGGGGTACAGATGCCGATCTTCTCGATGGCCGAGAAGGTAATGACTACCTTGATGGCGGCACAGGAAACGATCGCCTTTACGATGACGACGGTGACAATATCTTCAATGGTGGAACGGGTGAAGATACACTATACGGCGGTAGCGGTCGTGATATGTTTGTGCTAACGAGCGAGTCTGGAAGTGACACTATTTTCAACTTTACAGTCGGTAGCGATTATCTAGGTCTATTGAATGGTCTGACCTTTGAACAGATCACTATTACCCAAGGCATTGGCACTGATACCAGCAATACTCTAGTCAGTAAACAGGATGGTGAACTCTTAGCCACACTAATTGGGGTACAAGCCAACACCCTTAGTCTGTGGGATTTCACTAATTTAGGGTAACAGTTATGGGTCATCACTTCTGTTAGTGTGGCGCGATCGCTACATAATTTATTGAATGTGATCGCTCTCACTTTAATCCTAGTTAGCGATCGCACTTCCCTTACACGATAATTTTGGACGATGTCTACGGCGGTAAACTACGCATAGTCTACTGTTTATTCCTAACGAATCCTCTGAGCGATCGCTGTTTCCCCCCTTCACATTATTCTGAAAATATCCTAAGTTCCCAACATCTGCAAGTTATGTAAAGTGGCATAAAGCCCTCCTTCTTGTATTAGTTGCTCGTGGCTTCCTTGTTCGATTAATTCGCCGCGCTTTAGAACAAAAATCCGGTCTACATTGCGAATTGTAGATAGACGGTGAGCAATAATAATGGCAGTACGTCTGAGCAAAAGCTGGTTTAGTGCCTCTTGAACTAAAGCTTCTGTGCCAACATCTAAACTAGCGGTAGCTTCATCTAGTACCAAAATTTGAGGATTGCGAATGGCAGCCCGCGCAAAGGCTAATAGTTGCTTTTGACCACTAGAAATATTTGTGCCCCGTTCTCGAAGTTGAGTATTATAACCTTGGGGTAATTCTTCTATAAACTGGGCAATGTTGGTTTGTTCTGCTGCTTGTTGAATCTGTTCAATGGTATAGCCATCTCCTAAAGAAATGTTGCTTTTAACATCGCCAGCAAACAAAAAGCCTTCTTGGAAAATTACTGCCATGTAACGCCGCAGTTCTGCCTGTGGGACTTCCCGAATATCTATGCCATCTATGAGAATGCGTCCTTGGGTGGGTTCGTAGAGGCGGCACAAAAGACGGATGATCGAACTTTTACCCGCACCTGTGGGGCCGACTAATGCAATTTTTTCGCCTGGATGAATGGTGAAATCTAAGTCTTTAATTACGTAATCATCATTTTTGTAAGCAAACCAGACGTGATCAAAACGAATTTCTCCCAGTTCAGGCGGGGAAGTTAGGTCTGGAGATTCTAGATTTGCAACAATCTCGTCTATGTAACCAAATTTTGCATCCAATATTGAGAAGCGGACATTGGCGCGATCGCGGATTTCTATCGGTTCATCTAATATATCGCCTACGCGTTCTATGGCAGTAAAACCTGCTTGAATTACTGTAAATTTTTCCGCAAAATCCCTTAAAGGATCAAATAATCGCTGGGCATACAAGATAAATGCAGATAATGTTCCAAAAGCTAAACTTTTTCCTAATAGTAACGAACCACCCAAGCACAAAACACCTGCGATCGCAATCAGACCAATCCATTCCAAGGTGGCTGAAATAAATGAATCATAAAAGATGGTTTTATCCATTTGCTGAGTGTAGCGGCTGTTTGTGGCACGAAACAATTCGGCATTAAATTTTTCCCTACGGAACAACTGCACTACGTTAATGCCAACCACATTTTCCTGTAACTGTGAGTTCAGTATAGAAAGTTCTTCCCGCCCTTTGTAATTGGCTTTGCGATACTGTTGCTGAATGTAAACTATTAACCAGCTAATTGGTAACAACATCACTAGCAGCAAGCAAGTAAGTTGCCATTCAAGGGAAAACATTAAACCCAAAATCACCAGCATAGAAAACAAATTGGACACTATGCCAATCGCCCCAGTAGAAAAGACATCGCCTAACACTTCTACATCGCTGGTGATTCTGGTGATTAATTTACCTACGGGTGTACGGTCAAAAAAGCGTACTGCTAATGATGTCACATGTTGGAATAAGTCTTGGCGAATTGCTGCGGTGATTTTTTGCCCTAGCTTTTGTACTAAATAACCCTGATAGCCTGTTAAAATCAGTCGGCTGGCGATCGCAACTAACAATAATCCCTCCAGGATATTTAGCCCTTCGGACATGGGGCGATTCCTGAGAAATTCGTAAGTGCTTGGTTCATGACGAATTAGGGAGATAGCTTGGCCAATCAACAGTGGTTGTACGGCATTAGCTAGGGCTAACGGTACGAGTAAGCCCATTGATAGCGCCAACAGCCGTCCGCTACGACGCGCATAAGGCACTAAACGCAAAAACAACCGCCAGTCATTTTCAGGGCGATGGTCTTGCGTATAAGATTTTTTGAGAGATTGGTAGATGCTCATAGTAAGAGCATTATATTAATGTTTATAAAAAAATACGCATGTTTAAAGTAGCATTTGTCCTGTTTTTCTAATACCATGCCTGAGATAGAAACTGCACGATTGCGACTAAGGCACTTCAATCTAAACGACTTCGATTACCTATTTCGCCTCTACAGCGATGCAGAAGTCATGAGGTATCTGTCGCTAAGAACAAGGGAACAAACCCAAGCAAGTTTAAACAAACATATCCAGCAGTGGCAACAATACAACTTTGGTATGTGGGCAGTAATATACAAAGAAACTGGTGTAATGATTGGCCGGTGTGGACTTGGATTTCTAGAAAATACGCCGGAAGTTGAGCTTGGCTATGTGTTTGACAAATCCTATTGGAACATGGGACTGGCAACTGAAGCATCTATTGCAACTTTAAAGTTCGGGTTTTGGGAAGTGAAGCTAGATCGGATAGTAGCTATCGCTCATCCAGAAAACATTGCTTCAGGGCGAGTAATTCAAAAGGTAGGAATGAAGTACGAAAAGAATGCTAGCTATTACGGACATGATGTAGTATACTATGCTGCTTCAACCTCAGAATGGCAAGCGGATGATTCCCTTTACATTTCGTAATCTTAAAACTATTAGAATATCGCACCCCATAAAATCATCGGCGAACAAATTGTTACACATAAAAACCACTGCTACAAATTCAATAAAGCTATAGAGAATATATGCTTTAGGTCTTTGGTAGGGGCGTATAGCTGTGCGTTGCGACTATGTTACTTATATTAATTACTTTATGTATATGCTTTAAGTATGAAACAATACCATATTTTTATCTTAAAGTCTTATATCTAAAGGTAGATGATTAAGGTTAAAATTTGGGAAACCTAAGAGAGGTTCATTCCTAAAAGATGTCCTGCCATTTATCGCAGAATGCAACTGAGGCCAGATGACGCAATCTTTAAATCAAGTCAAAGAGTGGGAACAACGTCGTGACGAAGCAAGCCGCTACTACCAACGGGGGAGATTCCAAGAGTCTCTGGAGCTGACAACGAAGAATTTACACTTGGCTAGATCAATTCCAGACAGAGCCAGAGAAGGTTATACATTAAACGACCTTGGTTTAGCTCACCTCAGTTGCTGGCAACCTCAAAAAGCATTAGAGCATTTTTATCAGGCGCTTTCGGTTGCTGTTGAAATTGGCAACGTGTCAGCACAGGCAACTGCACTTAGCAATTTGGGTTCTACCTACAGCCATCTAGGGCGTTTTTCGCAAGCATTAGAATATTTTGAACAAGCACTGCCAATCTTTAGGCGATCGCAAGATACTCAAAGTGAAATTTCTACTCTTAATGATGTAGCACTAATTTATACCCGGTTAGGAGAACCAAAACGGGCACTGTTGCTGCAACACCAAATTTTGAGGATGCGCCGCTTGTTAGGTGACTTTTCTGGTGAGGCAACAACTCTAAATGGTATTGGGTTTGCTTACAATGTCTTAGGCAAGTTTGAGGAAGCTCTAGAATTTTTTCAAGCAGCGCTTCCAATTCAACGAGCAGTCAAGAATTTGGTTGGTGAAGCAACCACTTTAAATAATATTGCCTCAATCTATACTGATTTAGGAAAACCGAAACAAGCGCTATTGCTTTACTATCAAGTTCTTTTGACACGTCGAGAAATCAGCGATCGCTCTGGTGAGGCAACAACGCTTCATAACATTGGTTATACCTACAGCACTCTGGCAGAGCATCGGCAAGCAATGAAATTCTATAAGCAAGGCATTGCGATTTATCAACAACTCGGCGATGGACTGGGAGAAATTTCAACTCTGCTGAATATGGGAAGCCTTTACGCCACAACTAAACGCAAAAAAATGGCGCGATCGTGCTATCAAAACGCCCAAGAGTTAGCAGAGCAAATCGAACATCAGCCACTCCTAGAAAAAGTACAGCAGTTTATAGATTCTCTGTAGGTTGATGCAACAGACTAAGATTCCCGACTTCTTCAAAAAGTCGGGAATTTTGTTGTTCTTGAAGCTCAAAAAGTTCTCAACTTGGTATAACTCTAAGAGGATGTTTGAAAAGATTTTTTGTATACACCGAAACATTGAATATTATTATTTGATAGTAAAGCTCATACTTAAGTAACATATAAATTTTATTAGTTAAGTATATATTTTCAAGAAAGACTGTTAACCTTGATAGCAACGATTCACCTATGACTGGGCAGCCCTTGCCAAAATTTTTGTACTAATGAACCAAATGTCTGAAACCGTACAGACTCTTAAGTTTGAGTATGTAATATTGGATGAGCCAGTTATTAAGCTGTTGATTAAAGAATTTTTCTCTTTCGATAATTTTGCTTTTATAGCTAAAGGTTATAAAATTTACAATTTGTAGCACAAAAGTTTATAACTACATGAAAAATAGTTGATGACAACAATGAAAGCTACTCATCAAGGAGACCAATGTTTAGTTCTTATTGTTGACAATAAAGAATTTAACCGTCATCAACTGCGACTTTTGGTAGAACAATCAGGGTATCGAGTGGTAGAGGCAAAAGATGGCACGGAAGCAATAAATATTTTTTACCAATTGCACCCCGATTTAGTAGTCCTTGACGCTATCATGCCAGATATGGATGGGTTTGAGTTTTGCTCTGTGTTACAGAGTACTGAAAAAAACAAACATACTCCAGTTTTAATGATTGCAGAACTTGAAAATACTGAGTTAATTGAGCGAGTATTTCAAGTCAGCACAATGGACTATGTTATCAAACCGATTAACTGGCAAGTTTTGCGTCAACGGTTAAGACGCTTAATTGAGCAATCGCAGCTACATCAAAAACTCTTTGCCGCAAAGGAAGAATTGCAGCGATTAGCTACATTAGTGAATATAGATTTTTTAACTCAAGTAGCTAACCGCCGACGTTTTGAAGAGTATATAAACCAAGAATGGCGGCGCATGGCACGCTTACAACAGCCTCTGTCTCTCATCCTCCTTGATGTAGATTTTTTCAAATTTTACAACGATACCTATGGTCATCAGGCAGGCGATCGCGCTCTTATAGAAATTGCTAAAGCCCTTAAAAATATTGTTCAACGCCCTGCTGATTTAGTCGCCCGTTATGGTGGGGAAGAATTTGCTGTGATTTTGCCTGACACAGATGAACTTGGTGCTACGAAAATTGCCGAGAGAATTTGCTTTGCGGTGCGGAGATTGGCTATAACTCATAGTCATTCACAAGTTAGTTCTTATATAACTTTAAGTGCTGGGTTGTCCACAGCAATTCCTAATCCAGGTTCTAACTTTGAAGAAATAGTTACGGCGGCGGATCAAGGATTATATCAGGCAAAGGCAGCAGGACGCGATCGCTTCAGGCATAATAACCTACTAGTTGGCTCGACCTGGAACTATAAATGGCGTAAAAGTAGCGAAGAAATAGCTAGATGTGAGTCTAAATATAGCGGTTTGCAATATTAATCAGTCAAGGAAGAGGAAAGGGGGATAGGCGGGAGAACAGTTCATAGCAGATAAAATTTGTATCTTTCGTTACCGCAAACCATATATTGCTCAACAGGTTACGATCAATTAAGAAGTAATAATTTTCTATGGCAGTGCCAGGAGTCTCTAAATGTTCATTAGTGAATTGTCACCTATATTCAAAGAATTTATCCAGCATCCAGTCTCATTTGTCGGTGGGTTATTCTCTGGTGTGCTTCGGCTCAATCTTGCAGAAGATCCTGTAAAAAGCTGGCTGGATCAACAGACCCGCTCCAATAGTTACACCAGCATCACAACAGATGCAAATAATGGCAAAGCAAGTGGGCCTCAACAGATTTCGATTGATTAAATTTTTGGGTAATCGCAAATCAGACTAATCTTTTTAGTCGCATACTCCCACACTGTTGCAGTTTAGATGAGATCCCCCCGCCTGCGGCGACCCCCTTAAAAAGGCTACCGTGTATACACAAGTCTAAAGTCGTTGATAAATATCGGTTTTACCCCACCCTAACCCTCCCCTTGGAAAGGGGAGGGAATTAGATTTTCCGGTTTCCCCCCTTTGCAAGGGGGGATTAAGGGGGGTAATTCGACTTGTGTATACACAGTAGCTTAAAAAGGGGGGAAATATCAGAAAAAGCCCCTCTTTTTAAGGGGAGCCAGCGCGGTCTTGGGGTTTCCCCAAGTCGAGCGACTGGCGTGGGTTGGGGGGATATCCGAGAGATAAACATGTTGTGGGAATCCATCACAAAGGAACTTTCCATCTCTTCCACATTAAGGGATACTAAAGCCAGGTAATTAGATAGGCAAGGAAATATGGAATCCCTAACCTCTCGTATGCAGGCGGTACAGTCGCCAATTATTCCTGTGGTTGGGGAACTGATTAAAAAGTCTCCTGGAACAATCTCTCTAGGACAGGGTGTTGTTTATTACAATCCACCACCGGAAGCGATAGAATTTTTACCAAAATTCTTAGCCGAACCCGCTAATAATTTATACAAATCAGTTGAAGGAATTCCCCCGTTGCTGACAGCACTTGCAGAAAAATTGCAAACCTTCAACGGTATTGAAATCAATGGGGAAAACTGTATCGTGGTGACAGCCGGGAGCAATATGGGATTTATGAATGCCATTCTTGCAATAACTGAGCCAGGCGATGAAATTATTCTGAATACGCCCTACTATTTCAACCACGAAATGGCGATCGCAATGGCTGGTTGTCGTGCAGTGTTAGTGGCGACAGATGAAAATTACCAACTGCGCCCAGATGCGATCGCTCAAGCAATTACCCCGAAAACGCGGGCTGTGGTGACAATTTCACCAAATAACCCGACTGGAGTTGTCTATTCAAAAACAGCATTGCAGCAAGTAAATCAAATTTGTGGCGTTCAGCGAAGCTGTGCCGGAGGCACTCGCGGCATTTACCATATCAGCGATGAAGCCTATGAATACTTTACCTATAACGGGGTAAAACATGTTTCCCCTGGTGCATTTGCGAGTAGTAGCGAATACACCATTTCTCTTTTTAGCCTTTCTAAAGCCTACGGTTTTGCCAGTTGGCGCATTGGCTATATGGTGATTCCCAAACACTTATTTGTCTCCATCAAACAAGTCCAGGATACGATTTTGATTTGTCCGCCAGTAATTTCCCAATATGCAGCTTTAGGGGCATTGCAAGCAAAAGCGGAGTATTTACAGAGTCATATAGGTGCGATCGCTCAAGTTCGACAATTAGTACTCGACTCCCTTAACCGCCTACAAGGTTTATGTAGCATTACACCTGCCAATGGCGCTTTCTATTTTTTCCTCAAAGTTAATACTCAGATGAATGCTTTGGAGTTAGTTAAAAGACTAATCCAGGAACATAAAGTAGCAGTTATTCCAGGTACAACCTTTGGTATGGATGACGGATGCTATCTCCGCGTTGCCTACGGTGCGCTGCAAAAAGATACAGCAAAAGATGGTATAGAAAGATTAGTGCAAGGTTTGGAAACTATAGTTACAAGCTAGAAGTTTGTAGAGACGCGATTAATCGCGTCTGTGCAGGAGTTAGGAGTTGATATTTAATTTATGAGAACGTTAGACTGTGTTGGCGTACCTCCTTTACAATTCCAAATATAAATTGAAGAGATGCCAATTATCAATAAGTTAATTGAAATTGAAACTGAATCAAAAATTAATGTTCATAATATAACACCACAAATCCAAGATTTTCTTGCTTCAACATCAATTAAAAATGGACAAGTTTTAGTATTTTCTCGACACACAACCACAGCTTTAGCTATCAACGAAGATGAAGTTAGATTATTAGAAGATATAAAAGTGTTCTTGCAAAAATTAGCACCTGAATCAGACAAATATTTACATAATGACTTGCATTTAAGAGATGTCCCGGAAGATGAACCAATCAATGCCCACTCTCATTTAATGGCAATGATGCTGACAACTAGTGAGATAATTCCCATTGTGGATGGTAAATTAGCTCTAGGAACCTGGCAATCTGTATTGTTTTTTGAGTTGGATGGGCCGCGCAAAAGAACGATATTTTTCCAAATTTCTGGTGAATAATGCAACTTCACACCTATAATCCTCTCAAAACAACCTAAATCTGAGAGAATTACCTACAGTAATTAAAACCCTAAAAAATGTTTTCAAGCATAACCTTCCTTTCCACAAATCAAGACTTTCGTTGTGTTAAAGGCAGACGCAATTAGTGATGAAAAATAACGATAACTTTGTATTACGTAATACTTGGTATTATGCTCTGCCTAGTAATCAGATTAAGCCAGGTATGATGATCAGCCGCATTTTCTTGGGAGAACCGGTGCTGCTAGTCCGCAGCCAGGATGGTAAAGTCTCTGCGATGACAGATATTTGTCCGCATCGTGGTGTGCCCTTGAGTTGTGGTAGATTCAATGGGCAGGAAGTGGAATGCTGTTATCATGGTTGGCGCTTCAACCCGGCTGGACGCTGCACTGCGATTCCATCTCTTGTAGAGGAACAGCAGATGGATTTGAGGCGCTTTGATGTACAGTCATATACAATCCGGGAAGCCCAAGGGAATATCTGGATATATATGGCTGATCCCGATAATCCTCAACCTGCTTCTGAAATAGAGATTCCGGTAATTCCAGGGTTTGGCGATCGCTCTCACCAATTCGTAGAAGTGGTAAAATTCCCTTGTTTTATAGATCATGCGGTAGTGGGCCTGATGGACCCTGCTCATTCACCTTATGTTCATCGCGCTTGGTGGTGGCGAAGTGAAAAACTGCACGAAGAAGTGAAGCAATTCGATGCTTCGCCCTATGGCTTCACAATGCGACGACACCGATTACCAGCAAATGGGGGTCGATTATACTGGCTGATTGGCGGTGGTGTGCCAGAAACGGAGATTTCTTTTCGTTTACCTGGAGTCAGAATCGAAGAAACCACAATTGGCAACCATCGAGTCGTTAATTTAACGGCAGTTACACCAATTTCAGACACAGAAACTGAGGTAACTTTTGCTCTTTACTGGACGCTTCCGTGGGTGGGGTTTTTCAAGCCACTGTTACATGTGCTAGCGCGGACTTTCATTGGCCAAGACCGAACGGTTGTAGAAAAGCAGCAGATTGGTTTGAAATATAATCCCGTGCTGCGACTGATTAAAGACTCAGATATGCAGGCGCAGTGGTATTACCAGTTAAAGCGAGAGTATGCAAAATCTGTCGCTGAAAGACGAGAATTTGTGAATCCTGTCAAGGGTCAGATACTCCGGTGGCGTGCTTAAATTACTCCAAAGTAAATTCTGCAAATTCTTTTTGTCCAAACTGCATATTTCGGTCTATTGCTGACAAAATTTTATTATTGGTGCGTTGGCGCAGCCCGCCGTAGGCATCGCTATTTAAACAGCGACCAACTAACTGTGCGACATCTGCACGATTTATGCTACCAATAATGTGCGGATCTTCAGTTAAAACACCATTACCCGTTGCTGGTTCTGACTTTAGTCCACCAGGACGGATGATTGTATAAGTAAGTCCACTGGCAATTAAGTGTTGTTCAGCTTTGTCTTTCTCAGCTAAAACTTTTCCCAGTACCGCTAAAACTTGGGGTGAGGCAGCAACAACACTATTGCCAGCACCAATGGAAGACACAAGAATAAACTTTTGCACCCCAGCTTTAACTGCTGCATCAATCAAATTTTTATTACCAGGGTAATCGGGTCTTTCTACATCTGATGGTAAACCGCCAATTGTACTGATAACGGTGTGAATCGGTTCATCTGTAAGCATTGCGCGTTCCACATCCTCAATATTCAAGGCATCTCCCAGAACTACCTCAATACCGATTTTTTCTAGTTCATTAGCAACTGCTGTTGTTCTCAGGAGTGCTTTAACTTTTAGCTGTTGTGCTGTGAGATATTGAGCAATTTCTCGACCAACACCGCGACTTGCTCCAGCCAGAAAAATATAAGATGCAGTTGTCATAATAAATTTAACTACTTACGCTCAAAGGATTTTATCAGAGGATTGGCAATAGTTAATAATTGCTCAAGCTCCTGGGATGCTTCTGGCTGGTGGTGAACATAAGTGTCAATAAACAGACCAATAATTTCACTCATCAGCAAACGCAAGTTTTCTTGGGATTGAGTAGCTTCTAAGTCGAGATAGGGTCTAACTGTAGTGGAGTCTGGCTCATCAACTATCGAAAAGTGATTTGCTCCTTCTAAAATTACCAGATAACTATCATTTCGTCCTCCAGTGATTGCTTCTTGGAATGTACGGATGACTGGGGTGGTAGCATCCCCAGGACTTACACCATAGAGTTCACCACTGTTAACCATGAATCCATCACGGGTTCCTCCCATCAGTAGCAGTGGTAGGGAATCTGGTAAAGGCAAGATAGTTCCTGGTTCATACCCTATGGTTAAAATTCCTCTGCTACTTGCGCCATAAGAAAAAGATGCAGCAACTCCAGGGAAAAACCGAGGGTCAGCATTTTCCATAGATACCCTACCACCCGCAGAGTGTCCACCGAGAATGATCCGTTGTAAATCCAACATTCCTGCTAAAACTCCTTGATTTTGTAACTGTTCGAGTTTAGTTAGCAGTGCTGGCAAAGCTGAAGCTGTGGGAGCAGTACGATAATTTGTGGGTTTCATCTTTTCCAAATCAATCCCAGGTGTGAGGCTAATTATGCCTGGTAGACTTTCGGTAATCCAATTAAACAGAACCACTACCAATCCACGTTCAGCCAATTTAACCGCTAGCCATTGGTATTGTTGAGCATCACAGTTAAAGCCGTTGAATAAAATCACTACTGGAAAAGGTGCGTTTTCTGGATTAGCTGGCTCAATTCCGGTACTTTTTTCTAACTGATCCGGTATCTGTGCTGGATAGAGAATTTTCAGGTGAATGGTATCGTAAGGTGACTGGACACCCTCAACTTTGGCAGCTTCAAAAAAAGCACGAACTGTCATCTGTACCTTCCTTACTATGACTTCAAGAAAATCTTCCTCTCAGTGTACAACTGCTCCTCGCAAGCAAAATCTAATGATCTAAAATAGCGAAGTAACTAAGTAGAAGGAAGAAGGTAGCAGTGAAGACGCAATTAATCGCGTCTGTATAAAAGTCAGAAAAATCATTTCAGTGATTGGCATTTTATGTTGAATGATGTTTATCTACTGGTAATTAAAAAATACTAGTACAAGAATTATACTTGCAGCAGATTGCAGTAAGTATCGTAATAACAATTGTGCCAATTTAACAAATAACTTTTCTTTGGATAAATTTATGGCTAAAAAATTTCAACCCAATCTAGAACAATACCAGGATGTCAGATTATCTGCCACCACAAGAATCTGGGTAATTACAGTCGCCATTCTCGGAGTTTGTGTCCCACTATCAGCCGTTACTAGAAGCGGTGCTATTCTTCCTTTAGTTGCAATTGGTGGCGCGGCTGTTGGTACGGTTGCTGTTTGGCGTTCTGATGAGCAAAAATCAAAAACTAACTATTTGCAACAGCAGCAAATAGAACTGTTAGAGCAAAGATTAGCAAATTTAGAAACAATTGTTAGCAGTGATGACTTGAATTTGCAAATGAAAATTAAACAGATTGAAGCAAGGGATACTTTTGGCGGCTCCTCTGATGTAAGTACTACAACCAGACAACCAAAACGCAAAGGTTAAAATAATTCGTAATTCGTAATGGGCTACACTCTAAGCAAACTTATGGCCCAGGCTTTACGTAATTCGTAACTATTATACCGCAAGAGTTTCATTGATTGGGGATGGGTGGTTTACTTTCGCCGTACTGTAGTACGTTATTTTTCTGTGAGTATTTGTTGACTTAACGTTATGGCAACCTTTGAAATCCCTCTCACATTAAACTTTCCTTTGCGGTTATAACTGTTTCTACGGAAACAGTATCTCGTTCTCCATCTCCGTTAGAATTGACTGAGATCATTTAATTCTATATACTTCAACTGCATCAGTTAATGAAATGTCTAAGTACAATAATCTCTATCCTTCCCGGAAGCATCTGCTAATTGCTGTATTTTATTAGACTACTAAGATTACTGTATTTTTAATTAACTAAGGTTATAAACTTGAGTAATTGCATTGGTATAGCTTACCGTAGGTATGCAATAGTTTGCCCCAGGAATGCAGATGGATTGGATTAGCTTACTCAAATCTCAACAAGCTGACTTCCTTCAACGTGTGAAAAAACCTAAAACTTATGACTTATCTTTGCTGGAAAGTCAAGTTAAAGGTTGTCACACTGAAATTATGGCTTTTTGGGGCGAGCCATTGGCTAGACTCCAAGAACTTTCTCGCCAACAAGCAGAAATTCTTGCCAAAAATCCGCCGCCGACGCCACCTGAATATCCTGAACCTCCTGACTGGACGATACCTTTTCCCAAATACTTCCAACAACAAGCCCAAGATTATCTTTTACGGGAGCATATTGTTGACCGGGTGATAACTGAACGCTTAGGAAAATTGGTAAAAAAAGTATCACAAGATACCGTGGAAAACATGGTTTTAGATGATGAGGGAAATTTGTCTAGCGAAAGCAAATTCTCTTATGTATTAAAAGATAATCCTCAGCTAAGTGTTCAAGTTTATGTTGCTGATGGAGAAAGTTTTAATGGTATTAAGAAAAACAAAATTAGGTGGTCGGTTACTCAAGAAGACTTAAGAAAGCACCAAGTATTAATTTTTTTATGTTTGTTTTATCCATCTACAGGTAAGCTAGGATACGACGAAAAACAGAGCATAATTACAGGCTTTTTACCTGCAAATCTAATTGAACTTACTGAACCAAAACTCTACATTAATCCGAGTAACTTGTTGTATGCGGGGGGGGTGAGTTGGTATTTAGAATCACTTATTGGTAAAAAAGACACCTCGCCATTAATTCATGATTTAGCGATCGCAGATACAATACAGACTCTACCATCAGAGCATTGCCTCAAGGATATAGTCGGTGACTGGGAATGCTGGCAGACTTTGCAAGGACACACCAGAGGTATTAATTGCCTAGCTTTCAGTTCCGGGTGTAATAATGGCACTTTACCCATATTGGCAAGTGGTAGTCGAGGAGAAACGAAACTCTGGGATTTAAGCAAGGGTGAATTAATAGATACATTATCAGAGTATCCTTGGGTGATATCTGGGCTGGTGGATGAAGTGAATTCCGTAGCTTTTAGTTCAGATGGACAGACTTTAGTGAGTTGCGGTGCAGATTCCACAATTAAGCTTTGGCATGTAGGCGCTTTAGACTTGATAGATATTTTGCACAAACATAATGGGGTAGTGCGGTGTGCTGCCTTTACCCCAGATGGCAGAATGTTAGCTACAGGCGGAGATGATAGGAAAATTCTGTTTTGGGATTTGATGCAACGTCAGGTTGCGATCGCACTCTCTTTAGATGATACAGCTGCTCATTCCCTAGTTTTAAGTCAAGACGGCGAAACTTTAGTTACAGGTAGTTATCGCAAAATCAAAGTCTGGCGCACCTTACCCCAGACGGGGATAAAAAGTTTAAAGGACGCACAACCACTGCATACCCTTATGGGTCATTCTCACATCGTTCGTTCCTTGGCAATTAGTGCAGATGGTAAAATGCTAGTGAGTGGTAGCTGGGATCAAACCATTAAAGTTTGGCAATTGGAGAGTGGGGAATTACTGCATACTCTGAAAGGACATAGAGATAGAGTATATGCGATCGCATTAAGTCCCGATGGACAAATTATCGCTAGCGGTAGTGCAGATAAAACCATCAAATTATGGCATCTACAAACCGGGGAATTGCTGGGTACGTTTACAGGTCATACTCATATAGTCACAGCATTAGCCTTCACAGCTTCCGGTGAGATGTTAGTTAGCGGGAGTTTGGATAAGACAATTAAAATTTGGCAACGCAGTTAGTAGAGACGCGATTAATCACATCTGTTCATCCATTTTGAACTCCGTTAACAAATCTTTAAACTGTAGTTGATGCGTCATCGGCTGAGACTTAGGGAAGTGTAATCGCATTGACTGATTTGATTTCATTAGACCTGACTTGAAAATAGGGACTGGAGAAGAAATATTTTCATTACTTCGTTGTGAACCGTATTCATGGAGTCTCTTGCAAAAGTGCTTTTTCCAAGAGGGGAAAAAGGACAATACAGAACCTTTCCCCCTTTTCCCGACAAATGCCAAAAAGTCTATTGTCTAATAACCCAAGTATCAAGTTATTACGCAAACGATGAGATCAAAATATAAAGAATATATTAAGCCCAGTGTTTATAACATATCAGTAAGGAAGCGAGAATAAATCAAATTATATTAAGTAATACAAAACGTTTTAAAATCTTTTATAGCAAGGGATTCAGCCCTTATTTGAGAACTAAAATCATCACTACAAACCTTTAATTATTTACGCCGTTCTACTTCCATTTATAAGTTAATAACATAAAGATTATGCGAAGATTTTTCTTAAATTATAGACATACAAGTAATTTTTCGGTATTTAATTTTTATCAGGTTATCTGCATGTTTCCTATTTCCAAGTGTCGAATAATAGATTATTTTTCGTTATTAACACTCATAAAAGATGTTTTAAAATTTCCGAAGGGTATAATTTTGCACTTTTGACTTAAAACAACTCTAAGGAAAATCTAGGTTTTAGCAAAATACTGAGATGTTTTCCTGTGCTGGCACTTGAAAGCAAAAGACCTGAGTTGACAACCGATGGTAACGCCAACGGCAGTGACTTTAGTCGCTCAGGCACAGCCGACTACCTGACTTTGCACCTCATTTAGAAAAGCCGACGAAGAACCCTAACCCTTTCTCGATAGGAGAGAGGGAAATTTAAAATCTCTGTCAGTCATAGGAGGCTACCATGTACACCCAAGTGCCGCAAAGGTTTCAACTCTTTTAGCCCTATAAATATCCAAATTATGGGTGACTTGAAACTCCATTTCTCCCCCTAATTTTAAGACTAGGGCAATGAAAGCAATTTTCAGATGGGATTTCTAAACTTGTGTGTACACCGTAGCTTATGGGAGGGAAGAGATTTTCCAAATACTGGGAAAGTCAGGTATGAAATGAGTATGTAATAAAATATTTTATACCAAAAAAAGGATTGAAGTAACCTTAATGTCTATATTTACCGTAACTAACACCAAGAACAGTGATGCAGGTTCTCTGCGGCAGGCAATTTTAAATGCCAATGCCTTGACAGGAAAAGACATCATCAATTTTGGTGGAATGTTTAACGATGGACTTGCTCATACCATCAGTTTGGCTGGTAGTAGTCTGAGTATCACAGATGACCTTACCATTCAAGGCACAAATCCAGGCTTACTAACTATTAGTGATAATAGTGCTGACCGTATTTTTGACATTGGCAATGGTGTAACTGTTGCAATCAATGGGCTAACTATTACCAATAGCTACAAAGACGCTGGAGGAGGAGCCATCTCCAATCAAGGCATCCTTAATTTGAGCAACACTACCATCACTGGCAATAGTGCGGAAGACGGCGGTGCTATCTTTAATGAGGGCAGCCTATCGGTGAGCAATAGCACCATCACTGGCAATTCGGCGACAAACAACGGTGGCGGCATCTTCAACTCTGGCATTCTATCAGTCGAGAAAAGCACCATTAGTGACAACACTGCATACAGAGAAGGCGGAGGCATTTACAACTATGTTTTCAAGGAGAACGGCGATCGCAATCTAGGCATCGTTACCGTGACTAATAGTACCATTCGTGCCAACACTGCGGAATACGGAGGCGGCGGCATCTTTGGTTACGAATCTGGCACTATAACGGTGAGTAAGAGCCTCATCAGTGATAATAGTGTCAACTTCAGGTCTAACTACTACGGCGGCGGCGGCATCTTTAGTTCTGGCATCCTATCAGTGGATAAGAGTAGCATCATTGGCAACACTGCGGAATACGGCGGCGGTATCTTTGGGATCTACGAAGGCGCTATAACCGTGAGTAAGAGTCTCATTAGTAGCAATAACGCCAGTAACGGTGGCGGCATCTACAGCAGTGTTACTCTCTCAGTAAATGATAGTGCCATTAGTCGCAACACTGCGGAATATGGTGGTGGTATCTATGACGGTATCAGTCTTGATCAGGGTGATGGCACTATAACCGTCAATAACAGCCTCATTAGTGACAATTCGGCAGGTATAAACGGCTCCGGTGGTGGTATCTATGTTAGCGGCAATACAATTGGCGACACTACAATCGGCAGCACTATAACCGTGAATAATAGTCTCATCAGTGAAAACCACGGCTACTTAGGCGGCGGTATCTACAACGAAGGCACTATAACCGTGAGTAACAGCACCATTAGTAAAAACTATGCAAAATACGGCGGCGCCATCTATAACCCAGGCTTTATCATTCCCGGTTATCATAGCCCAGATGTACTAGTATATGGCAGCATTACGGTAGAGAATAGCACTATAAAATACAATAAGGCTACTACTGGAGGTGGGATATATAATCAGGGCGCCCTATCGGTAAGTAACAGTAGCATTAGTAATAACTATGCCAGAGATTACGGTGGCGGCATCTACAACGAGCCGTTAGGAATTGTTGCCGTGGACTATAGCACTATTAGCGGCAATCAAGCACACTTTGGCGCTGGCATCTATAATACTGCCACCCTAACAGTGGGAAATAGCACTATCAAACACAATAAAGCTTTTGGGATCGAACTCAGTTCTGGTAGTTACGAGTCTGGACATGGTGGCGGTATTTACAACTTAAGCCCTGGCACTACTACACTGGACTACAGCACCGTTCATTGTAACTTTGACACCCCACGAAAGAATTCAACTAAGGTTATCAAGCTTGATAATGTCATAAGTAAATTAATCACTAAAGCTTCATGCGTCAAAGTTTAAAACGATATTCTTTTTATCAATTTGTAATTATTTTTAATTTCAAACTACCAAACTTGTATGCTGCTTGGAGCGTTTCCGATCGCCTGAAACTGGGTATTGGTATTAACGTTCCTTTTGGGCTATCTAGTAAATACGATAGTAACTGGGTTGGACGTTACCAGGCAGTCGAGTCTAAACTCACTACTATTAATATTAATCCCACTGTCGCAGGCGTGGATATCGTTGGCTTACAAGTAAGCTGGCAATTTTAACTTGGGCTGTGAGTATTTTCTGATCAATCTTAATTCTTATTCTAGGTAGGGATACTAACTACAGCTTTACCTAAATTCGTCTCGTATTTTTGAAACCTTTAATTTAACTTATCAAAACAAAATAAAAAAACTTGCCTTTTCGGCTTGTCTTACCAGATTCCTGAAAGCGAAATTGGGCAAAATAGTGCTACAGAATTAGGGTTAGCTTTGGTGAAGAAACTAGTGCAATATCTCTGAGGCACAATTGAAGTCACAAGCAGTCAGTTAGGTCTGGATAGGTTTTACAATCTGTCTGCCATTAACAGCATTGAAGTGAACGGCGTTATACTTGAACTCGCATTCATAATTTGATTTAAAAAATATTGCGACAAAATAAGAACTTATGAAATCTAAAGCTTTAGAAAAACTTAGAGTAATGATTCCAAATGTACTTATTTTACTGTGACATTAGCGATCGCACCTTAATTAAAATAAAACTATGAAAATCCCCGAATTATTACTTGATTCCATGCTCTCCTGCACAACGATGCCCTGCACCAACGAATTGACACGACTCAAAGCAGTGTATCAGTTTCAGGGTTTGGATACTGTACCCGATCGGGCATTAGATGACTTGACAGAACTAGCAGCTGATTTGTGTCAAACTCCAATGGCACTGGTGAGTTTTGTCGGAGCCGATCGTCAGTTGGTTAAGTCTAAGGTGGGAATCACATTAACAGAAATTCGCCGAGACCTCACTTTTTGTAACTACACTATTCGCCAGCCAGATGTATTTATGATTCCAGATACCTTGGCTGATCCCCGCTTTGCCACCAATCCCTTCGTTATAAATTCTCCTAATATCCGATTTTATGCCGGAGTCCCCCTGGTAACAACTGGTGGTTGTGTCCTGGGTACACTCTGCGTCATGGACTTTGAACCGGGCGATCTGAGCCAAAAACAACAGAAAGGATTGCAGACACTCAGCCATCAAGTAGTAGCGCAATTGGAGCTAAAGCGCAACACCACAAAGCTGCGTCAAATGATCCCGGAAATCAAACAACTAAAACAGCAATTGATTACTCAGGAATTGGTTGGTCAACAAGATTCAATTCTGTTTAATCTGGCAAATCAAATTCGTAATTCTCTGGATCTGGATACGATTTTACAAACGGCGGTGAATGAGATTCATAGTCTGTTGCAAGCCGATCGCTGTGACTTTGTGTGGTGTCTACCCAACAAAGATCACTTCAACTTTATGGTGACTCACGAAGCGACTAATCCAGAGATCCAGATGGCACTAGGGGAACTTTCCCTTGGGCATGGCTCCGTTCTAGCAGAAACTATCTTAAATCTAGATATGCTACGAATAGAGGATGTTTCTACTACCTCAGAAGCACTCACCTCGGACGATCGCACCTTGCTGCATCAACTAGCAGTAACCTCGGTGCTGTTGCTGCCACTCAGAACCCATTCTGGTCAATTGGGTGCTATTGTTTGTCATCACTGTCGCGGTTCGCGCCAATGGACTGATAGCGAAGTCCGGTTACTCAAAGCTGTCACCGATCAAGTAGCGATCGCTCTCGATCAAGCAGAACTATTTGCCCAAACCCGAGCAACCGCCTTTGCCGCTCAAACTCAAGCCACCTATCTGGGGAACGCACTGAGCCAGTTGCAGCAAACTCAAATGCAACTAGTACAGCAAGAGAAGATGTCAAGCCTGGGACAATTGGTAGCCGGAGTTGCCCACGAAATCAACAACCCAGTCAACTTTATTAACGGTAATATTGCTTATGCAAGCAACTATGTTCGGGATTTACTAGAACTATTGCATCTTTATCAGGCTACCTATCCCAATGGAACTGATGTTATTCAGGAAAAGATAGAGACTATCGATCTTGATTTCTTGATGCAAGATTTGCCTAATTTATTGTCGTCGATGCAAATGGGTGGAGAACGAATTCGGCAAATTGTCCTATCTCTGCGGAACTTCTCGCGCCTGGATGAAGCCGAGATGAAACCTGTAGATATCCATGAAGGGATTGACAACACGTTGTTAATTTTGAAGAGTCGCTTGAAATTAACCAGTGCCAAGTTTGAGATTCAAGTGATTAAAGCATACGAAAATTTACCGCCTGTTGATTGTTATGCGGGGCAATTGAATCAAGTATTTATGAATCTTTTGGGTAATGCGATCGATGCCTTAGATGAAACGCCTAATCCGATCATTACCATTCAAACAGAACTCATTAGTAGAGAATCGGGTAGTTCTGATCTATCCCAACTCTCCCACGCAGATAGTGTAGTGATTCGGATTCGAGATAACGGTTCTGGCATGACAGAAACAACTCAACAAAAATTGTTCAATCCATTCTTCACCACCAAACCGGTCGGCAAAGGAACCGGACTAGGACTGTCCATCAGCTATCAAATTGTAGTTGAAAAACATGGCGGCATTTTAAAATGCTCCTCAGAACTTGGGAAAGGCAGCGAGTTCTGGATTCAAATTCCGGTTGAGCCTCTGGTTAAAAGTACTTGAAACGTGTAACTCACCATTCGTGTAATCGAGAATGGATTTGATGAAATCAGGGATCAGTAAAAAAGTATGTGCTAATTAAAACTTGAGTTTGAGATGTTACCCAAGGGTGAGGGACATTATACATCATAAATTTTTGTTGCAAATACTACGGCCTATAGGTAGCGTAAAGTGGACAATTTGACAATCTTTAATACTCAAACTACTTGGCGTATAGTCATAATCTGTCCGCACGCAACAAGAACGCAAGACACTTAGTATATGGTTCGAGAACTCGAAAGAAAACGCCAGAGTGCAAAGTTTCCCGAAACTGCACCGGCTGCTAATCCCGTATTTTTTAGAACCTATAGCCGCCGCACAAAGGCGGGACTAAGGGAAACATGGGATGAAGTATGCGATCGCACTCTACTCGGCTTAGTCGAGTTGGGAAAGCTAACTCAAGAAGAAGCTGCCATACTGGATAAGATGCAGCGTAACTTGAAAGCTATGCCCAGTGGACGCTGGCTATGGGTTGGTGGTACTGACTGGATAACTAAACCAAAGAATTTTTCTGGGGCATATAATTGCACCTCTACCAATCTCGAAGACTGGAGTGCCTTCGGGTTAATGATGGATTTGGCAATGATGGGCTGTGGTACTGGAGCCGTCATAGAACCACAGTTTATTAACCACTTGCCCCCCATCCGTAATCAACTGAATGTTACTGTACAAGGCGAAATTGGCAGCACTCCTGTCCAACAACGACGTGAATATACTGAAACTCATATAGAAGGGAATAACGTCACTATTCACGTTGGAGATAGTCGTGAAGGTTGGGTTGAATCATATCAAGCCCTATTAGAACTCTCCACTAATGAACGATTTTCAGCAGAAGTTGAAGTATTAGTTGACATCAGTGATGTCCGGAAAGCAGGAGAAACTCTCAATGGCTTCGGAGGAGTTGCTAATCCTGTTAAATTACCCGGACTTTATCAGCGTTGTGCTTCCATCCTGAGTAAAGCTGTAGGACGACAATTAAATTCAGTTGAATGCTGTCTATTAATTGATCAAGCTGCTGTAACAATTGTTGCAGGCAATATCCGAAGAAGCGCGGGGATGCGTCAGTTTATTGCTGATGATGAACAAGGAGCCACCGCCAAAGATAATTTATGGCAACAAGATGAAAGTGGCAACTGGCGAATTGATCCAGAGCGTGATGCACTCAGGATGGCAAACCACACCAGAGTTTTTCACCGCAAGCCAACCTTAGAAGAATGTTTGAATGCTGTTCGCAAACAATATTATAGTGGCGAGGGAGCAATTCAATGGGCTGGTGAGGCTGTAGCGCGATCAAACATTGATTTGCTGCCAACACAATCTGACAAAGTTAATTTTTTGCAAGCTTATGAACAAGGAACAGCAAAACAGTGGTTACAGGAACGCTATCCAAATATTGATGCTGATGAGCTAGAACATCGTTTAGCTCGTTATGGGCTAAATCCGTGTGGTAAGTGATTTTGCCTCACGTTAAAAACCTCGCAAAAACGGGGAAAGCTGAGATGCTAATCCCGTGGTAATCAAAGGAACTAAAAAGCCTTTGACACCGTACAGCGTAGAGAGTGAAACTAGATTACATCAAAAATTGGTGTCTAGAATATAATCTTTCCAAGAGTGCGGGGACGGATGTGAAAAACACTTTTATTATCTAAAGTCACATCTGCAAAAGGTACGCGGAGCTACTGCGAATAATTAAGCAGTAGAACTAGGGGATAAAAAGCCTCTAGGATAACAAATCTGGAAATCATCGGTAGTAACTTCCACTGCAATTTGTCAGAGGTTCACCTCAATCAAATTGACCCACGTAACTATAAAGAACAAGAGGAAGCTTTCACTGCTGGAGCGTTATCTGTAGCAGCACTTTTAAATCACAAATTCTTGGAACCACGCTATCAATACAGCCGTGAATTAGACCCGATTGTAGGAGTTTCTTTTACAGGCTTATTTGATTTCTTTGTCCATGCTTTTGGTGTTGATTGGCTGCGCTGGTGGGAAGCCGGAAGACCTGCAACTCCACAAGGATTAGCTTTCAAGCGTGAGGAAGAAAAATATCTAAGTTCTTGGAGAGATATTGTACATCGGGTAGTTTGGGATTATTGCGATCGCCACAATTTCAAGCGTCCAAATCGTTGCACTACAGTTCAACCCAGTGGCACGAAGGCATTATTAACTAACGCTAGTTCAGGATGGCATCCCCCCAAAGCGCAAAGATTTATTCGCCGTATCACCTTTGGCAAAAATGACCCAGTAGCCTTAGCTTGTATTGACTACGGTTACAACGTCATTCCCTCGCAATCAGATAAAGATGAACAGGGCAATTTGCTCAACGATCCCTTTGATCCACGGGTGAGTGAATGGTTAGTAGAAATCCCTATTTCTGTATCTTGGGCTGATTTACCAGGTGCTGATGAAATTGATGTTTCTAAGTTTTCAGTCTTAGCCCAATTTGATTTTGTCCTCCAGGTTCAACGTTGGTATGTAACTCACAACACATCAGCAACTTTAGAACTTCGTTCTGATGAAATCGAACCTTTAGGACAGCGCATCTACGAAACTATCCAGAATGATGAAGGATATATTTCAGCCGCTCTTTTAGCTCGTTTTGATGATTTACAATCATTCCCACGTTTGCCATTTGAACCGATAGATAAAACAACTTACGATCGCTTAAATCAAGAGGTGAAAGCACGGCGCAAAACTGATGATTTCTGTGCAGTCTTAAGCCGCTACGATTTAGGCGAAATGTCAGAGGCTGGCCCTAGTGGTTGTGACTCTGATAAGTGTATGTTTCCCGATCAGCAACCAAGCTCATAAGGCGAAATGACTATCAATTTAGAGTAGAGCTATTTCGTTCTAAACCTAAACCGCCCAGAACTAAAGTTCCGGGCTAATAGCTTAAGTCCACTAAAGTGGACTAAAAGCCTTTCTTAGTCGTCTAAAGACGACTTTTGCTATTAGCCTCAGAATTTATTCTGAGGCGGGCTAGATGAGAATGAAATAGCCCTGTATATAATCTTTGGCAAAAGGAGTCCGCCAATGAAAGCTTACGAAATTCAAAGCAACGCTGGGATTGATGCCCTCGCATTAGTCGATCGCCCTGAACCAAAACCAACTGCGGGACAAGTTCTCATTCAAGTCAAAGCAACATCCCTGAATTACCGCGATTTGCTCGTCGCTGAGGGTGCTTACGGCGCTGGACAGAAATATCCCTTAATTCCCCTATCTGACGGCGCAGGGGAAGTTGTGGCGGTGGGGGAGGGTGTGACACGCGTAAAAGTAGGCGATCGCGTCGCTGGTATTTTCTTCCAAGACTGGATTTATAGCTCTTTAACCAAAGAGAAAATGAAATCCGATTTAGGAGGCGGTATCAATGGAATGCTAGCTGAGTATGTCGTATTACACCAAGATGGTTTAGTAATATTACCTGACTACTTATCCTATATTGAAGGCGCAACTTTACCCTGTGCAGCAGTCACAGCTTGGCATGGGCTGGTGACAAAAGGTAATATTCGCGCAGGTGATAGTATTTTATTACTTGGTACTGGAGGAGTTTCGATTTTTGCTCTCCAGTTCGCCAAGATACACGGTGCTAGAGCAATTATTACTTCCAGCAGTGATGAGAAATTGGCACGAGGTAAACAGCTTGGTGCTGACGAAATAATTAATTACAAAACAACACCAGATTGGGAAAAGCAAGTTTACCAATTGACTAATCGTACAGGTGTAGATCATGTAGTTGAGGTAGGCGGTGCAGGTACTCTGCCAAAATCACTACAAGCAATCCGTATTGGAGGACGTATTAGCTTGATTGGCGTATTATCAGGTAGAGGAAGTGAAATTGACCCCATGCCAATACTTTTTAAGAGCTTAACAGTTCAGGGCATTTATGTTGGTAGTCGGGAAATGTTTGAGGCGATGAATCAGGCAATGCAACAACATCAAATCAAACCGATTATTGATCGAGTTTTCCCCTTTACTGAAGCACGAGAAGCTTATCATTACCTCAAAAGCGCGGCTCACTTCGGTAAAATCGTAATTTGTAATTCATAATTCGTTCTTATGCTTTGCATGGGAATGTCTATCAGGAGCTTCATTAAAACGGACTATAACCTTTTCTCAGTCGTCTTTAAACTACTTTCGCTATTACACTCAGAATGAATTCTGAGGCGGGCTATTTTGCTATGCAATTTCTATTATTTTGCTCTCAACTTTTAGATAGCTGATAGATGCTTTAGCAGTTTATACCAACTTTTTTGATATACATCAGAATTTATTTGCTACTGTAAATCTTTAAATTTAATTATGTTATATTATAAATATAAAAATCTAATTTTTTATTAAAATATTTTTGGGAAATACACCTTTTGACATATTTAGGATAAAATTCTTGATTTTTCTCCTTATGCCGCTAGTTGCCTTTTCTAGAAACGGCTATACTTAGGGGAATCCCAATGTCACTAAACAAAAATGCCTTTGAGCAACCAGCAAATCATTTGCTAGCAGCTTTGCCAGTCAGTGATTATGAGCGTCTTATTCCCCATTTAAAGCTAGTTACGCTTTCAAATCGGCAAGTACTTTACCAACCTGGCGAACCGATCATACAAGTCTATTTTCCTAATAAAGCAGTGGTTTCTATAATCACTACTATGGAAGATGGCTCGACTGTGGAAGCTGGTTTAGTAAGTAATGAAGGCATGGTGGGTATCCCGGTAATTTTAGGAGACGACACTACAACCACAACAGCATCTGTGCAGATTCCAGACAGTGCTATGCAAATGGATGCGGATATACTCAGAAGCGAATTCAATCGGGGTACAGCCCTTAAAAGCTTGCTGCTGCGCTATGTGCAAAGTATGTACACTCAAATAGCACAAGGAGTTGCTTGCAACCGTCTTCATAAACTAGAGACGCGGCTAGCTCGGTGGCTGCTAACAGTTTCTGAACGTCTGGAATCAGACGAGTTTCCGCTTACCCAAGAATTTATCTCACAGATGCTGGGTGTACGTCGCCCTGGTGTCACCGAAGCAGCTAACATCCTCAGCCAAGCCGGAATCATCAGCTACCACCGTGGTCAGATTAACATCTTGAATCGAGAGGCTTTAGAAAAAACTTCCTGCGAATGTTATCAGATTATAGAAGATGAATATGTCCGTTTATTGGGTAATAAGTCCAAAAAACGGCCAAAATAATTTTTTTGAAACTGCTATGTACGAAACCGTACAGACTTTAGCAAGTGTGTTTATTTAATATTTTTGATATTATCCCCGTGTTTCTTTAGCGAATACACCTTTTGACATTAGGATCAGAACCTTATCCTTTCCTTGTGCCCTGAGTTGGCTTTTCTAAAGTCACTTACTTTAAGGAGAGTGACTTCTAATGTCATTAGATAAAAGCCTTTTTCAACAACCAGCAAATAAGCTGCTGGCAAGTTTGCCAGCGACTGATTATGAAGGTCTTGTAGCCTATCTAAAGCTAGTTCCGCTCCCAATTGGGCAAATCCTTTACGAAGCAGCCGAACCTATCACACAGGTTTATTTTCCTCATAAGGCAATGGTTTCTATAGTTACCACTATGGAAGATGGCTCAACGGCGGAAGTTGGGATAGTAAGTAATGAAGGCATGGTGGGTATCCCAGTAATTTTAGGAGATAACATCACAACCACAACAGCCTTTGTGCAGATTTCGGGCACTGCTATGCAGATAAATGCAGATGTCCTGAGAGCCGAGTTCAATCGGGGCGGAGCTATTCAAAGCGTACTGCTGCGCTACGTGCAAGCTGTATACTCTGAACTGGCGCAAGGTGCTGCCTGTAACGGTCTCCATACAATAGAGGAACGGCTGGCTCGCTGGCTACTGACAGTCTCTGACCGTCTGGAATCAGAAAATTTTCCACTCACGCAAGAATTTATCTCCCAAATGCTGGGTGTACGTCGTTCCAGTGTGACAGTAGCGGCTAGCACCCTGAGCCGAGCCGGAATGATCACCTACCAACGTGGTCATATTAGGATTATGAACCGAAAGGATTTGGAAGCAACTTCCTGCGAATGTCATCAAGTCATACAAAAGGAATTTGCTCGGTTACTGGGCTTCAGCCCAGTAACCGAGCCGAATAATTTTTTTAAGTTATACGTGCGAAACCGGACAGACTGGCAAAACTAACTTGATTTAAAGTAATATGATCTAATTTCTCTTTTAATGTTGAAGTGAGCGAAAAGACTCTTAAGCCGCAAGTAAATAAATTACTCGCGGCTTTACCAACTAGTGATTATGAGCGCCTTGTTCCACACCTGAAGTTAGTTTCGTTTCCCACTCGGCAAGTCATTTACGAACCTGGAGAACCCATTACACAAGTCTATTTTCCCCAAAATGCAGTGATTTCTATAATCACTACTATGAAAGATGGATCGACGGTGGAAGTTGGGATAGTGAGTAATGAAGGCATGGTGGGTATCCCAGTAATTTTAGGAGGCAACACAACAACCACAAAAGCGTTTGTCCAAATTGGAGGCGCTGGAATGCAGGTGGATGCAGATGTTATAAGAACCGAATTCAATCAAGGCGGAGCTATTCAAAAGCTGCTGCTGCGCTACGTACGAGTTATATATACCGAACTTACACAAAGCTGTGCCTGCAACCGTCTTCATACCCTAGAGGAGCGGCTGGCTCGTTGGCTGCTTACAGTATCTGACCGTTTGGAATCAGAAGAATTTCCGCTCACGCAAGAATTTATCGCCCAGATGCTGGGTGTACGGCGCTCCGGTGTGACAGTAGCGGCTAGCAGCCTCAGCCGAGCCGGAATGATTCGCTATCAGCGTGGTCAAATTAACATCCTGAACCGAGAAGATTTAGAAGCAACTTCCTGCGAGTGTTATCGAGTCATCGAACAAGAATATGCTCGGTTGCTGGGGAATTAGCCAAGGCACGTAGGCGTAGCTCGTCGTAGACATCGCTAGTGAATAATTTTAACTTACTATGTCTGACACCGGACAGACGCTTGCAGTTAGTTCCATTAAGATTTAGTAAAGTATGGATCAAATAGCATTTACAAATACATGCTATTTGATGCATTGCATTTGCTACTCAACGTGTTCCAGCTACACGGCGGTGAAAATAATGTCTAATCAATCGATGTCTTTTGAAGGTCTGCGATTGCTCGTTGTGGATGATGACCCTGATACGAGAACTTTACTGACCTTTCTATTTGAAATAGATGGAGCAGAGATTATTACAGCTGCTTCGGCAAGTGATGCTTTAGAAATAATGTCATTTTTTAAACCAGACATACTAATTAGTGACATTTATTTACCTGATGAGAACGGCTGCTCACTGCTCACAAAGATCAGAAAATTGGAAGCAAAGCGAGGGAGAAAGATTCCATCTATTGCTTTGACGGCATCTGCTTTCGACGAAGACCGTAAGCGTGCATTATTAGCAGGTTATGATATATACCATTGTAAGCCGATAGATTTAGACGAATTAGCTTCTACGGTTGCTAGTTTAGCTAGACTCGAACAATACGCTTGACATATTTGGATGCATAAGGGAGAAGCTAGTAAGCAAGAAAGCTGTTACTAAATTTTATTTATTTTTGTAGGGATCTTTTAACTGATTTCAACGTGAATTCGACGGATTATTATAGTATCCGCTTAATTAGCTCAATTAAAAAGACCTCTCCCTGATTTTTCTATGCAAAATCGTCGCTCTCCGAGTCAAAGAGGGATAGCGTTAAACTTTAGTTCAAGGCAGTTAGAGATTTATTGAACTCACGTTAATTTTATTCTTTCTTAATTCCACTACCAGCAAAAACTTTTTGACAATACAGTGATATAAAATATACTAAGAGTATATACAGAGAAAACTGAAATAGTTCTCTGTATTTACTCATTTTTTCATATATTGGGGTGCATTATGGAATATCTTGCTTATTCTCAAATGTTTATTGCTCAACAAGAGGCATCTCGAAACACCAAATATAATTCGTCTAAATCTCAATTAGATAGCAAAAAACCTCTTACATCTTCTGACATAGTTATTACTAAAGAAGAGACATTCGGAATTACCAAAGCTAAATTTAATTGGAAAAAACTTCTTAAATCTTCAGCTTGGTTAGCTTTAGCTGGTGTTGGTGTATTACTTATTGCTGCTGCCCAAATTCAAATTAGTATGGCTGCTTATGTCAAGACTAACGGCAGTTGTTTGCGTATCCGTACAGGCCCAAGCACCAACTACTCATACGTGGATTGTGTACCAAATGGCGCAACACTTCCAGCCATTGAAAGGTATGAAAACGGTTTTGCTAGGCTTTCTACGGGTAGATATGTTTTTGCTCGATGGGTTGGTGATAGACCTAACAATACTCCTGTGACTAGACCTGGTGGTGTTGGCGGTTCGGTGATTCTTACTCCTGGTTCTAGAGGTCTGCTTGTAAGAGACGTTCAAACAGCTTTAGGTAATCTCAGGGTTGATGGAATTTACGGTCAAGAAACTGTTAACCGAGTCCGAAGCTTTCAGGCAAGTAAAGGTCTACTTGTAGATGGTACAGTGGGGCCCGAAACACGAGCAGCTTTGGGTATTTAACCAAAAATTACCCTTTGACAAAGAAGCAGGAGAGCAGGAAGCAAGGGGGATAAAACATTTCTTATGAGGTCATTTCTCCAAGCTTTAAGCCCCCTTTGAGACAATAAGGTTCAGTTAAGGCTCAAGTCCTTTGTAGAGACGTTGCATTGCAACGTCTCTACATACTTTTCTGTCGATTTTATGCACCCTGAAAAACAGAAATTTTGCATTTTGTTTAATCTAAGTTTTTAAGTTGATGTTTCTGATGAAAGACCCAGGTAATTTTGTACAATCTGCAAAATGCGCTCTGCTGCATGACCATCCCCAAAGGGATTAATTGCATTTGCCATTGTTGCATAAGCATCTGGATCGCTAAGTAACTCAGCAGCATTTGCAAAGATGTTTTCACTTGTAGTGCCTACAAGTTTAGCTGTACCGGCTGCAACAGCTTCTGGTCTTTCGGTGGTATCTCTTAAAACTAATACTGGTTTTCCCAAGCTGGGGGCTTCTTCTTGCAAACCACCAGAGTCAGTGAGCAAAAGATGCGATCGCCCAATTGCACCCACCAATTCTCCATAATCGAGAGGATCTGTCAAGAAAATTCGGGGATGATTCCCTAAAAGTTCTTGTAACGGAACTCGTACTGTGGGATTGCGATGTAATGGTAGCAGCAAAGCAGTATCAGGAAACTTATCTAAGATTTGTAAAAAGCCTTGAGCAATCGCTAACAGAGGTTCTCCCCAATTTTCTCGACGGTGAACTGTTGCTAGCAGAACGCGGTATGAATCCCAGTCTAAGCCTGGTACATTACAAACTGCTTGGGTTGCAGCTACAGTCAACAGCGCATCAATTACCGTGTTACCCGTCATGTGAATTTCACCCAAAACACCAGAACGGTGCAAATTTTCCACAGCCCAAGGAGTCGGCGCAAAGTGCAACTGAGTTATTTGAGAAATCAACCGTCGATTAGCTTCTTCTGGGTAAGGATTGAAGATATCATCAGTTCTTAAACCTGCTTCTACATGACCAATAGGAATTTTTTGATAAAAAGCTGCCAAAGCTGCGGCAAAAGCCGTGGTAGTGTCTCCCTGCACCACCACTAAATCTGGTTTTTTCTCTTTAAATAATGCTTCTAACCCTTGTAAACTACGGCAGGTAATATCATTTAGAGATTGCTGAACCTGCATAATTTCCAAGTCATAATCTGCCTTAATATTGAACAGCTGCATAACTTGCTCAACCATCTCTCGATGCTGTCCAGTTAGAATTACTTGAGACTCAAAACTTGAAGACTTTTGGAAAACCTGAATCACAGGAGCTAGTTTAATTGCTTCTGGGCGAGTACCCAAAATAATGCAAACACGTTTTTTATTAGTCATTAGTCATTAGTCATCTCTCATTTGTCAATGGTTATAGTCAATGGTCTATGGTCAATAGTCAATAGTTAGCGCTCAATCATCACACAAACTATAAATACAAGTAAGTCAACGTAAATAATTATCGTTGGGATAAAGCAAGGGGAAAAGAATTTGAGCCTTGTTTACTTTTCTTCACACTGTTTGTTTTTATTATGCCGACTTTCTTAAAGGATAAATCATACAATAAGCATAAAAAAACCCGGCTTAATCGGGTAGATGCACTGTCTATCAAATTTATCTATAATGACCAGACCTTGTCACAAGTAAAATCACAAACAGCATGAAAAAACCCGGCTAAACCGGGCAGACGTACTGTTTGTCGTATTCACCTGTAATGACTACTTAATCTCACAAGTTAAAGGGCAAGCAGCGTAAACAGTAGCCTGCATTTGGTCTGCCTCTCCATGCAACCAGCTTAACCATTTAATTTCGCTAGGATGAACTCCTTTAACAGTTAGTACACCCGCAGCCAATACAACTGCCATGACATTAAACATTATTAAAGCGCCTGCAACAAGTAAAACCGCACTAACAGGCATTACAGATTGTAAGATGATCGACAACAGACATCCGACCGTAGCCATTAAGACAACTAGTGGAAAACCGACAACCAACAAACATACTGCTAATGTAAAAGTCCATATTAAAAAGCTTTTAATCATCAACAAGGAGTAGGTCTTTCCTAGATTAGAGCTTTGAGCAGAAACCATGACTTTTCCTCCCAAAAATACACAACGAATTTTAATTTTCAGTCATATTTCGTTTTTGACGAAATAAACTGATTTGTCTCTCAGTGAAATTCAGTATATAAAAACTAATTGGGAAAATGAGCATTTATTTACTAAAGTTTACAGTTAATTTTTTGTAATTATGAATTAAAAATCAACGTTTATGTCTATGTCAAACAACTTGTTTTATGCATCTGCCTTCAGATATATAAGCTAAATGGTACGAGCTTTTAACCTTGATCCCCAATATATTAGTCCTATTCTACTTAACATTTCTTATGAAAATTAGTATTGGTTCTCATAATTCATAGATGGGCTGAAAAAATGATCTGCTAGTGTTTGTGCTGTTAATTGCTGGCAATTTGTGTCCATGCGTGGGATAAATTTCTCATCTAAAAAGCTCAGAATATTTATATTTTATATTAGGTATAATTTACAACTAAATAATCTATGTATTATTCCTGAAGAAGTTTAAGTGCTTACGTGTGTTAAACCATGTTAAACAGGTTAAATAATTTATCTAAGTAATCTAACTAGTGGAATTATAGGAAAAAAAAGATACAAATTGAGGTGGATGAAATGGATTGAACATAGTTCTAGAGTTTCAATCCATTTCATCACCACTAAAGCTCGGTTGCAAGCACTCTCCAAAAGTCATCGAAGTAAGTGACTTGACTTCTCGTTAATTCAACTTTTTAACTGCCAAATGTGAAGATATATGACACAATCACAGCCTCCATCAAATTCTTCTGTAGCTGGGCGTAACCTGCCACCAATGCCACCACCACCACCGCCAACCTCTAGTACCCAGAGGCAGATGACACAAACATTGGATATGTCAGATAGGAGTAGCAATGCGCCTGTTGCAGGTCATCGTCCAGTTAGTCCACCACCAATACCTAATTCAGTTCCCCCTAAAAACAGCAGTTCCCAACTGACTTTAGCAAAGTTAATCAGAGAAGCTTTCGATCAGGGATATTCTGACATTCACTTGGGTGTAGGTGAAGTACCCCGCTTCCGCAGCCGAGGAGAAATTCAACCAACGGATTATCCAGAAACAGATAAAGAAGCTTTTATGAGTTGGTTACGGGAGGTGATGAGTGAAGGAGAAATTCAGCGCTTTGAAGAACACCTAGAATTTGACGGAGCAACTCAATATGACTTTGCTCGCGTGCGAATTAATGTTTTTGGCTCCCTTAAAGGGCCTGCAATGGTGTTGCGGTTGATTCCGCTAAAAATCTTGACTATGGAACAGTTAAGATTACCCCCAGTTTTTCGGGATATTTGCCATCATCACAAAGGTTTAATTTTAGTGACTGGGCCCACTGGTTCTGGTAAGTCCACCACAATGGCGGCGATGGTTGACTACATCAACAAGGAGATGTCCAAGCATATCATCACCATTGAAGACCCAATAGAATTTATCCATCAAAGCCGCAAGTCTTTAGTCAAACAACGGGAAGTGGGAATGCATACCCGGAAATTTGACAACGCTTTGAAAGCAGCTTTGCGGGAAGATCCAGATTTGATTCTGGTGGGGGAAATGCGGGATAAGGAAACAGTCAACACCGCCTTAAAAGCCGCTCAGACTGGTCACTTAGTTATGGGAACCCTGCACACCAATAGCGCCGTCAAAACCATTGAGCGGATTCTCAATCTTTACTCTGGTGATGAACAAGATGCAATGCGGGTGGCAATATCTGAGTCTTTGGTGGCAGTAATTGCCCAAGGTTTATGCCGCACAACTGACGGGAAACGGGCTGCTTTCCACGATGTGCTGATCAATACTGAAGCTATTAAAGAATGGATCAAAGATGGTAAGTATGATGAAATTGGCGAGTTGATGAAACAAGCTGGCTTTGACGGCATGATTACAATGAATCAGTCATTGCTCAATCTCTATCAAGACGGTCGCATCACTGAAGAGACTGCTTTAGAAATGTCACCAACTCCTAACGAAATGGCACAGTTTCTCAGAGGTCGAGTTTAAGATTGGGCATGGGGTATGGGAAAGAGAACTTGGGGACAAGGAGAATTGGGGACAAGGGGAAACACTTGTTGCAAGTTCTGATTTAAGTCGCCTTGTCCCATTGTCCCCTTGTCTCCCCTGCCCCTCTGCTTCCTCATCTCCTACTCCCCACTTTCAAATATCTTTGTCATCCTGGTTGCGGTTATAGCTAAGGTAAAAGGTAAAAGAGAGAATTTTTACTTTTAGCTTCTTAACCTCTGTGAATAATTTAACGACAAACAAACTATCTACACCCCAGTTGTTTAAAGGCATTGCCCTATTTACACCTGGAGGAGATTTAATTTACTGCATCGACCCTAGCAAGCAAGGTAGATGGCATTTGCATTTGTGTTCGGCTTTGCAAGAAATCCTAGATTTACCAGAGCCACCGCACTTTTTAGTGCCTTGCTATACTGCAACTATCGATCACTGGTTAGATGCACGCACTCAACAAGTGCGTACTTTTGCTGAAGCTTATCCGGCTGTAATTAGACATCAAGCTTTGCTTAATGCCATTTTCGCCACAGGGGAGTTAGTATGGCAAGCAGCTCCTTGGCAAGAGGGGTTGTGCGATCGCATGGTATTAACAAGTTATCGATCCTCATTCCCGCAGCTTTGGGAGGATCACGATTTAATTGTTCGTTTAGACCTTTCTGAACCTGTGCCAAAATACCATCAGCCAGTAATAGTACAAAAAAAGGAAGCCATCACACAAGGCTATGTTCTGCGATTGTTTGTTGCTGGACATAGCAGCACCACCGAACGCATTCTGCAAAATTTACACGAATTGTTGGAGCGATCGCTGGGACATCCTTATACTTTGAAGGTGATTGATGTTTTAACTCATCCAGAACAAGCAGAACTTAATCAGGTTTCTGCAACTCCTACCCTTGTCAAAGTTTGGCCACACCCAATTCGGCGCATCGTTGGAGAGTTGGATCATGTAGAAAAGATTTTACAGATGTTAGCTGCTAAGGAAAAATTTTAGGTTTTATCACGAATTAAGGATTGAAAGTGAAACGCAGAGATTTAATAGCTGACAATTATTTTCGCTAGAAATCAAAGAAAGTCTGTACTAAGCTTATGGATAATCAACTGCTTTGCAATTAGACTAGTTTTATTGCCCAGTGCGCGAATAGGTAGGTGTTGGTGAAGAAGTGACTACAAAAATGGCTGAATTGCTTTATATGGGAGGACTTGACGGCTGTAGAATTTTTAAACCATCCGCGCACCTTATTTGGACTGGCTTTCAGCTATTTTCGTTTAACACAATTGCCATTCCTCATGTTATGATTTTCCTATCCGCGCTATTGAACCTTGAAAACCAAATAACACAAGACTTTCAAACGCCAGCTATTGCAATCAACTAAAATCCCTATTAGGGATTGAAATCATTTGCTACTAGATAAACTATGTTTCCTACTTTAGATTGCAATCAACTAAAATCCCTATTAGGGATTGAAACTTTTTAAATCTTGACAATGGCTCGATTATTCATTATTGCAATCAACTAAAATCCCTATTAGGGATTGAAACAACATCTTTGAACACTAGATAGATTCTACTTTCTAATTGCAATCAACTAAAATCCCTATTAGGGATTGAAACTTGCTTTTAGCCCAATTATGAAACTAGGTTAATTGCAATCAACTAAAATCCCTATTAGGGATTGAAACTTGATAATGAATATTTTTACCATCCATTTCCTGATTTGCAATCAACTAAAATCCCTATCAGGGATTGTAAAACTGAGGTTTGGCACGACGCTAGTACGAAATATGGCATTTATAAATTGCATTATGGCAATTTTGTTAAATTATAAAATCTGTCAGAACGCATCTGAGTTCCATTTCGCCAAACTTCCACTTTTTCAGGGCTGACTAAATAATAAAAACTACCATTATCTGCTCGATATCTGCCTTCGCCAATATTTAAAGCTACAATTTTTATAGGCTTGTTTGGGTCTTGTTTCAACTGCCCAATATAAAATAACTGACCATTTTCTTCACAGACTTTTACGCGAATACTTGCAGTCTCACCCTCAATAATGGTAACTCCATTGCATTTAGTATCAGTGCTAGCAGGTGCAAAACCTATTGAAATTGGCTGTGAAGGTGAAACTTGCTTTGCTCCTGGGGGTGTCGAAACTGGGTGGTTCTGGTTATCCACTTGCTGAACTTTAGAAGCAGAGGCAACACTTGCAGTTAAGGATGTTAACAGACGAAGGGGGTCAACCGCTATTCGACCATTTGGATGAACTTCAAAGTGCAGATGAGGCGCTGTACTATTGCCTGTAGATCCCATTTCAGCAATAATTTGACCTTGAATGACCTGTTGATCTTTGCTCACCAACAAACGGCGATTGTGACCATAAACAGTAGTACTGCCGTCAAGATGTTTAATAGTTATAGCATTGCCTAATCCCCAATTATCCCAACCTGCTTTGATGACTGTACCAGATGCAGCAGCAACAATAGGAGTTCCAGATGTCCCTGCAATATCAATCCCTTCATGTTGATATTTACGGAAGCCTTGAGAAATAAATCCTTGAGTTGGCCAGATTAAGTTAGAAGCAGGGATGGGAGTTTGCCCAACTGGGGAATCATCCGCTAGCTGTGTTAGGGCAAGTGTACTTGTACTTAGTACGGCGGTTAAGGATATTAACCCAATTAATCCATAAGTGCGGTATCGATAAACGGTAACTTTTTTCATAAATTGGAAGTTTATTCAAACAATAATTCAGATAGTTTCTGATCATTTGCTCTTTCAAGCTGACTCGGTAAATATCAGGAAATTTAGCAGATACATATATAACCCAAGACCCTGGACAAACACCTTGGTCTTACAAGTGTAATCTTTTCACCGTATGTCAGCCACCGACGCATCGAACGGTGGCATACGTTTGTTGTGATTCTTCCCTTCTGGCTCAGGACTTAGTGTAGTTATCGATTACTTTGGCTAAGTCTGGCACTGCTTCTTCTACGTGCTTTTTGGCTGAACCGCGAAGTTTTTCATAGGTTCCTCGCACGATTTGGCGCTTGGCGTTCTTGACTCTAGCATCGGTAACACCAAGTAGCGCGTCTGCCGTTTGCGAACGATTCGCATTCAGGTATTCAATTGGATTGCCTTTCTGTACGCCTTCACTCCAAATTGGATCAAGTGCTATGAAGCATTGTGGCAGGATCTGCTCAACGACGTAGGGGATATACCCTGGTTTGATCCCCTTCAGGGCGGCGAAGGCAGTTTTTAAAGCGATGCCGCTCATGCCTGACTTAGATGCAAGCTGTCCCTCTATCATGTTGCAACAGTCATCTATGACCATAGCCTTTTTGGTCGGGTTTGAAAGTCCGTCGTTAAGTCCCATTTCACTTTTCCTTATCTAAGTACTTAATTTCTATTCGACTAATTTTTTTAGCAAGCAGGAAATTACAGAAAATGGTATCAGAGTTAGAGGATGTTATGAACATAACGAATATAGCCCTTTTGTAGGAGGCAATAGAAATCCATTGGTGTCAAAAGTTAGCATTGGCTATCGTTCTTTAGTTGACTTCATCCCCTAGTGCGTTTTTTTCAAGTCTTAGATGCTCTCAACCCCCCGATAAATTGGGGGGCTAAGAATCTCTTAAAGTCCCTTTTAAGGGGAAGACTTAAGGGAATCAGGTTATCCCATCTTGCTGAGACCTGAGCTGCGTCTCTGGCTGACTTGAGGCAGTAGGCAAAACTCTATGTTCAGATTCCGAAGCTCCATTTGGAGAATCTGGAGGTTTTGAGCCACCCGATCGCTTCTGATAAAATATAGCCTGAGCCAAGCTCTTAACCAAAATATACAAAATTGGTACTAAGAACAAACTCAAGAACGTTGAAAGCATCAGCCCCCCAAAGAGCGCTGTTCCTAAAGACCAACGGCTGCTGGCTCCAGCCCCTTGAGAGATCACCAAGGGCAAAAATCCTAACAGCGCGGCAAAGGAAGTCATTAAAATAGGTCGCAGACGTTCTTGCCCTGCTTTCACCGCCGCCCGTGTATAGCTCATGCCTTGCTCATGCAGCTGATTGGCAAATTCCACAACCAAAATCGCATTTTTGGCAGCTAAACCAATCAAAGTCACCAAACCCACCTGGCAATAGATATCATCTACCACTTTCGGGAAGAGGCTACCTGCCATGAAAATGTTGGAACGTAGCCAAATTGCCGTCATTGCTCCCAAAACTGCTAAGGGAACTGTCAGCAAAATAATGATTGGGTCAATGTAGCTTTCATACTGAGCAGATAGCACCAGAAAGACAATAACGATCGCTAAGGCAAAAATCAAGCCCGTAGCTCCCCCAGATGTCTTTTCTTGGAGATAAGTCCCTGTCCATTCATAACCAAACCCTTGAGGTAACATCTCTGCTGCTAGCTGCTCCATCGCTTTAATCGCCTGTCCAGAACTAGCACCAGGAGCCGGAGCGCCTTGGATTTTGATTGACCTGTACAAGTTGTAATGGGCGATGGTTTTCGGCCCTACAAAGGGAGTCACTTTCACTAGATTGCTCAAGGGAATCATTGCCCCGCTTGCAGAGCGAACATACAGCTTGCCAATATCATCTGGATTAGAGCGGAAAACCCCATCTGCTTGGACATATACTCGATACTGTCGCTGTCCCTGCACAAAGTCATTCACATATTGCGACCCCAAGTAACTTTGCAATGTCCCAAAGATATCGTTGAGTTCGACGTTGAGAGCTTTAGCTTGGTTGCGGTTCACTTGGATGTCAAACTGAGGAGTGTCTGCGGTGAACTGAGTGAAGACTCGTTGGAGAGCAGGGTTTTTATTAGCCGCGCCAATAAACTTTTGAGCAGTATCAACCAAGGTTTGAATCGGCGCACTGCCGGTTCGGTCTTGAATGATAAACTCAAAACCACCTGTAGTACTTAACCCTCTAACTGGAGGAGCATTTACAGCGATCGCTCTAGCATCTGTAATTGTAGAGAGCTTTTTGTTCACCCTCTGAAGTATTCCATAGACCGACTCAGATTCTTTAGCTCTCTCTTTCCAGGGTTTTAGGTTAGCAAAGGCAATGCCTAAATTAGAAGCATTACCATCGAAACCAAAACCACTGATCATAAAACTAGCTCTAACTTCAGGAACCGATGTTACTTCTTTGACAACCCGATCCATAACAGATTCAGTGTATTTCAAAGAAACCCCGTCTGGCCCCTGGACAATTACAAAGAAGTACCCCTGATCTTCTTCTGGAATAAATCCGGTAGGCACTGCTCTGTACATCAAAACCGTTGCTAGTAAACCAGTTATAAAAACCCCAATTACAATCGGCTTGATATGGGTAAGGTAGCTAATAAACCTGACATATCGCCGTGTGAACCAAGCAAATCCCCGATTAAACTGCGTAAAAAACCACCCCAAAGGGCCCCGTGGAGTCTGAGCAGGGCGCATGAGAATGGCTGCCATACTCGGAGAGAAGGTTAAGGCGTTGAAGGTCGAGATGCCAATGGAGCAAGCAACGGTTAACGCAAATTGTTTGTAGACAATCCCAGTAGTACCCGGAATGAATGCAACTGGAATGAATACCGCCATAAGTACAAGTGAAGTGGCAATAATTGCCCCGGTTAACTCCTTCATGGCTTCGACGGCTGCCTCAAAGGGCCTCATGCCTTGCTCTAGTTTGACTGCAACTGCCTCTACCACAATAATGGCATCATCAACGACAATACCGATCGCCAGAACGAAACCAAATAATGTCAGTGTGTTAATCTGAAATCCCAAAACCAACAAAGCCGCGCATGTCCCAATTAGGGAAACGGGGATCGCCACAGTGGGAATGATCGTGGTACGCCAGTCTTGCAAAAAGACGAAAATTACTAAGACTACCAAGATAATCGCTTCAACCAAAGTGTGTAGAACTTCTTCTAGAGAAATTTCTACAAATGGAGTCGTATCAAATGCCAACTGTGCTTTTAGTCCAGGTGGAAAACTCTTCTCTAGTCTTACGATTTGCTCTTCAACAGCATGGGCAACGTCCAAGGCATTACTACCCGGAAGTTGATATATCCCCAAACCCACGGCTGGCTTGGGAGCATTTCCTGGGATGGTGAATTTGGCATCAGCAAGATAGCTTTCTGCTCCTAGTTCAACTCGACCGACATCTCTGACCTTAATTAAGGTGCTATTAGTGGTGCTATTAGTGGTGCTATTAGTAGTGGTAGTGCTATTAGTACCACCTTGAGTCACCTTCAGCACCATATCTTCAAATTCAGCCGCATCTTTAAATCGACTGGTTGCTCGTAAAGCAAATTCAAAGCTTTGATTATCTGGCGCTGGTTCCTTACCAATCGCTCCTGCACCCACCTGAATATTTTGTTCTTGCAGGGCAGTTGTCACATCTTGAGGAGTTAGTTGATGTTGGGCAAGCTTGTTAGGATCAAGCCAGAGACGCATGGCATATTTGCGTTCTCCAAAAATTGTAGCTTTTCCTACACCCGGAAGCCGTTTGATCTGATCGAGAATATACAGATCGACATAGTTGCTGATAAAAATGTTGTCATAGTCATTATTGTCTGAGTAAAATCCATAGACGAGCAGCAGACTGCTTGATGCCGTTTCAACAGTAACACCTGTTCGTTGAATAGTATCTGGCAATTGCGGTGAAGCAAGAGCTTCTTTATTTTGAACGTTTACTTGAGCAATATCGCTATTAACATTAGTTGGGAAGGATACAGTTATATTGCTAGAACCATCATTACCCGTATTAGAAGATATATAGGATACATCTTTAACACCATTAATTTGTCGCTCAATAATGTTGGTGACAGTATTTTCTGTTGTTTGAGCATCTGCACCAGTATTGTTAGAGCTAACGGTAATTTGCACTGGGGCGAGATCCGGTAGCTGAGAAATGGGAAGGATCGGAATACAAATACTCCCCAGCAGCAAAATAATGAACGTGCAGACCGTCGTCAGGACTGGACGTCTGATGAAGGTATTGACAAACATAAATTAGGGAATTCAAGACTTGTTAGTGAGGTAGTAGCTTTTTATTAATATAAGGATTATTAAGGTTTAGTGTTAGCGATCGCACAAAATTGGGGAGTGGGAAAGACGACAAGGAGAATTGGGGACAAGGGGAAAGACTTGTTGGAAGTTCTAAACTTTTGTCACCTTGTCCCCTCTGCTCCCCTGCCTCTTCGAGCAAGGTTTGGTTTAATTAACTGAAAAATCTGGTAATGAATCCAAATTTCTAATTAGATTTGCCATTACTCTGAAAATTTAACAATTGCTCATCATTGACCCAAATTGCTTGTTGAGGTACAGAAATGGAAATTCCAGCTTCGTCTAGGGCAACTTTCAGGCGGCGGCGAAACTCCCGTGCTACCTCCCATTGTTTAAGGGGCTGTGTTTTAATCCATACACGAATAATCAAACCGCGATCGCCAAATTGATCTATTCCCAAAACTTGTGGTGTTTCCAGAATTTGACGCTCCCATTGCGGATCTTTATCCATGTCAAAACCAATACTTTCAATCAACTTCAAAGCCTTTTCAATATCGGCTTGGTAGGCAATGGGGATCGTTAAATCGGCTCGTGACCAACGGCTAGAAAGATTGGCAACAACTTTAATTTCACCATTGGGAATTGTGATCAAGCGCCCTTCGGAATCTCGCACTTGAGTCATCCGTAGATTTAGATTTTCTACCAAGCCTCCTACGTCTCCTACATTAATCACATCGCCTAAAGCGTATTGGTCTTCTAAAATAATCAGAAAACCGTTAATCGCATCTTTAATTAAGTTTTGCGAAGCTAGAGACACTGCAACACCAACTAAACTCGCACCCGCTAGCAAGGGAACGATATCTATCCCCAATGACACCAGCGCTAGCAAGAAAGCTACTCCTACGCAGATACCAGTAGCAATACTTTTAGTCACGCCAGAAAACGTGGAAACTCTCAGTCTCAAGCGTTCAGAACTTTCTGGAGTCAATAAAGCACCACTGCTAATCAAAGTGGTGGTGAAGCGGTCAATGAGGGCATAGATGAGACGGATTGCTACGTAAGTTCCCAAGAACACAACACCTAATCGCAAAGGAAATTGGGCAGCTGTGAGAATGCCTACCTGAAATGGTCGTGTATAGGGAAATAGACCCAAAATAAAGAAACTTCCACCTCCCCAAATTCCGGCTTGAGTTAGCTGAAACAATCGTCTTTTGACTTCTTGAATATGTCGATGTTGCTGTTGATTCAGTTGTGTTGCAATTGGTTGAGCTGCTGCTGTTGGTAGCGATCCTCTGGGCGGTTGGGAGGTAAGGGGGTGTACTACATCGTTTTTAGAACGCCTTTGCCAGCTATATACCCCCCAACTCATCACAATCATTGTTAGTCCAATGCCCGCAGCAATTTTGCCTTGGTCGATTAAAAATTGAGTTTGTCTTTCTTGCTTTGCTTGTTGCAAGTCTTCTTGTAACGATTCTTTGATTTGATTTGCCGATGTCCACATATCTACCTCTCTGAGTCCAGCATCCTCAGAAGTAATGGTCATCAGGTATTGGTCGTTAACATAAATTACTGGTAATTCGTTTACTTTGCGAATTTCTACATTGACTGGTGTTTTTGCTGATGATTGAAAGTAATTTTTGGCAATTTTCTCCAATTTCTTTTGGATATCTTCTGAACGTTCAGGAAAGTTGCTTCTTGATGCCGCTATCTGAAATAACCGACGACCATCTAAATAAATCCAGCCTGTAACAAGTTTATTATTTGCATCATTACTCACACTGTTGGGAGATGGTAGCAGCTGCGGTAATGAAGGAATCTGGGCTGTGGCTTTTGGTACAGATACAACGGCTATGGCCATTGAACTAGCGATGCCTACGGCGGGCAAAGCCAACGCCAAAAATTGAAAGCGCACTCAAACACCTCCTTGAGTAAAATCTATTAATCATTACTTTAACTATCCTGCGTAATTACTTTGGGTAGATGTACCTATCTAAAGTTGAGGTTTTACTTTGAGACGATGAAATTTTGATGTTTTTTTATTTACTTTATATCTATAGACAGATGACAATACATTTAAAATCAGCGCCTAGAGTTAGAAAGTCTTACTTTTTCCAAAGATAAAACAAAAAGGAAGAACCTGGGGATAAAGTTGACATTCCGCCGATCAAACGTCAAGCTAGTTTTGAAGACTATTGACTAATGATTTGCATATAAGCAAAAATCAGCAGTCGTAGAATAACCTAGTAGAGTGCGTAAAATTTACGTAGCTTTTTTTATTTTTTGAGGTAACTTTTGATGACCGCAACTTCTCCCCGATTAAAGCACGAGGTTAAAGACCTCGGCCTAGCTGCCTTGGGTAGACAGCGTATTGAATGGGCTGGACGCGAAATGCCAGTTTTGCGGCAAATCCGCGATCGCTTTGCTATCGAGAAACCCTTTGCTGGTTTACGCCTTGTAGCTTGCGCCCACATTACAACAGAAACAGCACATTTGGCGATCGCTCTGAAAGCCGGTGGTGCAGATGCGCTTTTAATTGCTAGCAATCCTTTATCAACGCAAGATGACGTAGCCGCTAGCCTCGTCGTCGATCATGAAATTCCCGTCTTTGCTCAAAAAGGCGAAGATAACGCAACTTATAACCGCCACGTCCAAATAGCTTTAGATCATCGCCCCAACATTATTGTTGATGACGGTAGCGATGTGGTTGCAACTCTGGTACAACAACGCCAACACCAAATCGCTGATTTGATTGGTAGCACCGAAGAAACCACTACCGGGATCGTCAGGTTACGCGCCATGTTTAAAGAAGGCGTTCTTACCTTCCCCGCAGTCAACGTCAACGACGCTGACACCAAGCACTTCTTTGATAATCGCTATGGTACTGGGCAATCAACCCTAGATGGCATTATCCGCGCCACAAATATTTTGTTGGCTGGGAAGAACGTTGTTGTCGTCGGTTATGGCTGGTGTGGTAAAGGTACAGCCCTCCGCGCCCGTGGCATGGGTGCTAACGTCATCGTCACCGAAATCGACCCCATCAAGGCAATTGAAGCCGTAATGGATGGTTTCCGCGTCCTGCCAATGGCTGAAGCTGCACCCCAAGGTGATATATTTATCACTGTGACTGGTAACAAGCACGTCGTTCGCGGTGAACACTTCGATGTCATGAAAGACGGTGCGATCGTTTGTAACTCAGGTCACTTTGATTTGGAACTTGATTTGAAATACTTGGCTGCACAAGCTAAGGAAATCAAAGAAGTTCGTCCTTTTACTGAAGAGTACAAGTTGAAAAATGGTAAATCAGTAGTCGTTCTCGGACAAGGACGCTTGATTAACCTAGCTGCGGCTGAAGGACACCCCAGCGCAGTTATGGATATGAGTTTTGCGAACCAAGCTTTGGCTTGTGAATTCCTGGTGAAGAATAAGGGTAAGTTGCAACCCGGTTTGCACTCAATTCCGGTTGAAGTCGATCAAGAAATTGCTCGTTTGAAGTTGCAGGCTATTGGTATCACAATTGATAGCCTAACACCAGATCAAATTGAGTACATCAATTCTTGGACAAGTGGAACTTAATACATTGATTAGTTGATTTTTTGGGGGATAGGCTTTTGGGCTTATCCCTTTTTTGTGTTTCGCGCAGACTGCAAGCGGAATCTGCATAGATGCAGAGAGCGTAAAGTGTAACAGCTTACTTAAAAAATTAGGTAAGATATGATTTAGATTACTATCTTTTATATGTCAGCAAAAGATATTTTTCATAATACTGTGAAAGTAGCCTTAGAAAAAGATGGCTGGAAAATTACACATGATCCCTTGTTTTTTAACCTCTCTGAACAAATTAGAATTAAAATAGACTTAGGAGCGCAAAAGTTAATTTCGGCTGATAAAGGTGAGCAAAAAATAGCAGTAGAGGTAAAAAGTTTTATTGGGGTGTCAGCAATCTCAGAGTTTCATACAGCTGTTGGTCAATTTTTAAACTACAGGGTAGCATTAGAACAAAAGGACTCTGAGCGAGTATTATATTTAGCAATATCTAAAGATATATATCAAGAGTTTTTTATAGATTCTTTTATTCAAAGCGTACTAGAACGGTATGAAATCAAATTATTCGTTTTTCATGTTCAGAAACAGGAGATAGTATTATGGAAAAATTAAATTATCAGGAATTAGTAAAAAGAATTATCTACAAATATGCAAATGAGCAACCCCAGGAAAATTTAGAAAATACTGAAATTATTTTTGATACAGAACGCGATCGCTACTTATTAGTATATGTGGGATGGCATGATGAAGAAAGAGTGTATGGATGCCCAATTCATCTTAGTATCAAGGATGATAAAATTTGGATTCAGCGCGATTTTACAGAAGAAGGAATAGCTAATCAATTAGTAGAATTAGGTGTGCCGACTACCGATATTGTTTTAGGTTTTAGATCCCCTTATGTCCGTCAGTTTACTGGTTTTGCATCTGTTTAAATTTGCTGTATTTTATCCCGACTGAAGTTGAAGGTTAAGTATATTAATTGTTTGATTTTGGCAACTTGATGATTGATTAGTTAACTTTTTGGGGCGATAAGCTTTGGCTTATCCCTTTTTGTTTAAGGAAGATAACTTAATCCGCCGACTTTCGCGTGACAATGGTACTAAAACTGGTGCTTGACTTTGAGGATTGCTTTCTTTAAAGCCTTCCACTATCTTAGAAATTTGTGCAATTGTTGGTGCTTCAAATACGCTACGCAAGGGTAACTCAACACCCAAGGTATCGCGCACTTTAGAGACAAGCTGAGTTGCTAATAATGAATGACCGCCTAATTTAAAGAAATTGTCATAAATTCCTACACGCTTAAGTCCTAAAACTTCAGCAAAAATTTTTATCACTACTTGTTCTACAGGAGTTCGAGGTGCAATGTAATTTTCAGATAATTGGGGCTGAATTGTATCATCATAGAATGCTTTTAAGGCGCGGCGATTGACTTTACCATTAGCTGTTAGAGGTAAAAACTCTAATATTACAAAAGCTGATGGAATCATGTACTCAGGCAGTTTTTGTGATGTGTAAGTCTGCAACTGTGGCACTAATTTACGCGCAGCTTTGGCTTGTAAGGGATTATTGGCGTAAGATTGCCAGGAATGAGAGTAAGTCGTGCTATGTGAAAAAATAGTTCTGTTACCTATTTTATCTTGCCGTACAAAAACCACATCATAGCGCCCTTCACTACTGGGATGTGACCAAGTAATATCAACTTTGTAATTTATATCTAGTGTATAAAAATCTTCTGGTTCTATTCCTATGTTTTCGAGTTCTTGCAAAGCTTTACGCATTTGACCTACAGTTTTAAAATCTTCTACATCTGATAGCCATTCTGATGTTTTAACTGCTGCCATGACCCGCGCATTAGGTACATTATTAATACATAATATTTCTGGTTTAGTTTCAATTAATAATTGACGTAGTGCTGACACTGTTAAATTCTCTTCAGACCAGTTTAGAGATGAATCATTTCTAATATTATTAATAGTTTTATCACCAATATGTAGAATCACATTGTACCGAAATTGAGTTAATTCATTGCGATTGCGTCCCCGCAGCAGTTGAATTTGTACATTGCTAATCTGAGGAAAGCATTGCTTTATTGCACTAAAAAAAGCTGGATCAATTACCAATTCTGTCTCTTGGAAAATTTGCATTTGAACCCGTTGCTGTAACTCAGAACGGCTAAGGGAAGATTCAGCTTGCTCCAGTTGCACTGATGCATGAAAAGCTTGCAAAAGTGGCAAACTACGCACATCTCCTATGAAGATAAAGCCACCTGGAGCAGTTGCTCTCACAGCACCTTCTAATACACGAATTAGATAATCAATAGTAGGAAAATATTGTACAACTGAGTTCAGAATTACTGTATCAAAAGCTGCTGTTTCTATTTTCTCGAAGTCAGTAGCCATTTGCTGATGCAGTGTTACCTGCGGCATTTCTTGTTTTTCTAACTGCTGCTGAATGTAGTTAAGTGAAACTGGAGAAAAGTCTGTTCCCCAATATTTAGTGCAGTGAGGTGCAATTCTAAACAGAATTAAACCTGTTCCACAACCAATTTCTAATACTCGTTTGGGTTGCAAAGTCAAAATTTGCGCTACTTGGTTATTTACCCACTGACGCATCTGCTCTGGTGGAATCGGCTGATTTGTATAACTACTGTTCCAACCGATAAAATTGGATGTTGGATCTGAATCAGCAGCAGGCTGATTATAAGTTTCGTCATAGAGCATCTGCCATTGCAAAACCTGCTCATTCTGCAATTGCATTAATTCAACATTCTCTTGCTCACTGCTGTATTCAGCTTTTGCTACCAGATAAGCTACTAGGCGTTTTTCCTTTTCATGTTCACGACTTATTACTACAGTTTGCTGTACTGCTGGATGTTGACTTAGCACTGCTTCAATTTCGCCTAACTCAATGCGGTAGCCACGGATTTTTACTTGCTCGTCGAGGCGAGCTAAAAACTCAATGTTACCATCTACTCGATAACGGACTAAATCACCTGTTTTATAAAGTTGTGCTTTTAACTTATTAGTAAAACTATGATAAATAAAGCATTCCGCAGTTAAATCAGGACGGTTTAAATAACCTCGTGCCAATCCATCACCACTTATATATAATTCTCCTGGCACACCAATGGGTACTGGTTGTAAATATTTATCTAGGATGTAAACTTGGGTGTTAGCGATCGCACTCCCAATTGCAGGTGCTAAATTATCTTTATTCTTAACAGAAATATGACCACAAGTTGTAACAACGGTGTTCTCTGTGGGCCCATAATTATTAAATACTTGGAAGGAGTGGGAAGCTAAAGGATATTGATTTAGTTTGTCTCCACCTGTAAGCAATATTCGTAAAGCAGCATCTTTAGGAAAATCTAATAATAAGAACTTTTCTGCTATAGGTGTTGGTAAGAAGGAAATTGTAATTTTTTGCGATATTAACCAATCTCGGAGATATTCAGGCGATCGCCTAATTTCATCATCTACAATATAAATACTTGCTCCAGCACTAAGGTAAGGCCAAATTTCCCAACCACTAGCGTCAAAAGCAACCCCGGCTATCTGCGTTACTCGGTCAATAGGTGAAACTGCAAAGGCTTTTTGATGCCAAAAAACCAGATTTAATAATCCTCTATGTTCAATTTGTACGCCTTTAGGTTTTCCTGTTGAGCCAGAGGTATATATGACATAAGCAAGGTTGTTTGCTGCAATTTCACTAGGGAGATTCTCTTCAATTTCTTGAGCAATAATTTTGCACTTATCTAAACAGATTATATTTGAATCATAGTTTTTCAAACGTTCAAGGCATCGCTCATGAGTTAATAAAACTGAAACTTTAGCATCTTCAAGCATAAAGTTTAAACGTTCAGATGGATAGCTTGGATCTAGAGGCACATAAGCTCCACCTGCTTTCAGGATGCCTAACATCCCAATTACCATATCTAAAGATCGTTCTACACAAAGCCCGACTAAAACTTCGGTTTTAACTCCTAATTTTTTTAGATAATGTGCAAGCTGGTTACTACGGATATTTAACTCTTTGTAGCTGAGTTTATCATCGCCAAATACTAGTGCAATTTCATCAGGATTCTGTTGGGCAACCTTCTCAAATAACTGATGTATACATTTATCTTGTGGATAATCTAATTGAGTATTATTCCATTCAATTAATAAATTATGTTGCTCAGATTGACTTAAAAGCGATAATTGTGCAATTCGTTGTTCTGGATTTGCAATTATACTCTCCAGTAATGTTTGGAAATGTCCTAACATTCTGGTGATAGTAGCGTTATCAAATAAATCAGTACTGTAAATTACAAAGCCACTAATTCCTTCTGCACTATCTACCCATAAACCATTTTGAGTATTTGGCTCCCACAGATGGAACTCCAAATCAAAGCGTGTTGTTTCTGTATCAAATGCTAGTGGACTTAAAGTTAAACCAGTTAACTCTAATGCTGATATAGGAGCGTTTTGCAGGGCAAACACCACTTGAAATAGCGGATTTTGATTCAAGTTACGCTCTGGATGCAGTTCCTCTACAAGTTTTTCAAAAGGTAAATCTTGATGAGCATAAGCCCCTAAAGCTACCTCTTTAACTCGATTCAATAATTCTCGAAAAGTTGGGTTTCCTGATAAATGAGTACGCAGTACTAAGCTATTGACAAAAAAACCAATTAATCCCTCAATTTCACTACGATTGCGATTGGCAATAGGTGAACCGATCGCAATATCTTCTTGTTGTGTATAGCGGTAAAGTAAAACTTTAAATGCTGCTAGTAAGGTTATAAATAAAGTTACCCCTTCTTGCTGTCCGAGAGCTAAAAGTGCTTCGCTCAAACTTTTTGATAATTGTAGAGGTTGCCTTGCACCTTGATAAGTTTGAATAGCTAGCTTTGGTCTGTCGGTTGGCAGATTTAATATAGAAATACCGTTTAATTGCTTTTGCCAGTAAGCAAGTTGCTTTTCTAATACTTCCCCCTGTAACCATTGACGTTGCCAGTATGCAAAGTCTGCATATTGAATTGTAAGTTTCGGCAAAGGAGAGGGCTGATTGCTAGTAAAGGCTGTGTAGAGTGCTGCTATCTCTTGAATTAGCACTCCAATAGACCAACCATCGGATACAATGTGGTGCATATTTAGCAGCAGGATGTATTCTGTCTCATCCAACCACAGCAGTTTTACTTGCAGCAACGAATCTGTTGATAAATTAAAAGGGCGTTGAGCTTCTTGATTAGTGAATTGTCGTGCTTGTATTTCTCGTTCGGCTTGTGGCAGTTGCCGTAAATCTATTATTGGTAAAGTAATAATTAACGTCGGATTAATTATCTGAACTGGTTGCCCTGACTGGATGACAAAATTGGTGCGTAAAGCTTCGTGTCGTCGCACAATTTCGTTAAAAGTTTGTTCTAGTGCGACTTTATTTAGCGAACCTGTTAAATGTAATGCTACTGGAATGTTATAGAAAGGATTATTAGGGATTAATTGATCGAGAAACCACAGCCGTTGTTGAGCAAAGGAGAGGGAAAGATTTGCAGAACGCGAAATAGGTACAAGAGGTCTAAAGCTATGGTTATGAGTACGATTAGTTGCTTTTAAAAATTCAATAATTTCTGCTTTATGTTCTTGAATTTCTGCACGCAATTCTACTGTAAGAATTCCTTCAGGTGCGTTACAACGGAACTTTTCACCATCAAGAAAAATTTGAATATCTAAGCTGCGAAGATAAGATAATAGCTCAACTGTATTCAAAATTAAACCCCTGCGGAACAGTTGTTATTTAATAAAAAGTTGGAGGCAGAAACAACATTATTTGTAAATAATTATTTTTGCCACTTTACGCTGTTTATCAACTAACCCAGCATTTTTATCACACTTACAACATTGTATAAATCATTCTTGGGAGTGAAAGTTGAACGATTCTAAGCTAATCGTCATTCATTTTTCCAGACTGACTCGCTCGTGGTAAGGGCTTCAACCCTGGATTTATGCAACTTAAATGCTCATTAGCTTAACTATGGTATGAAGCTAAAAGCAGTTAACGGTATTATGCCAAGCGACAATTAAGCGTAGGCGTTCCGCTTTAACGTTTCGGTGTTTCGCGTAGTCTGTAGCAGCTTCTCCTTTCCCTGCAAGAACTTCCGCTTTAACGTTTCGGTGTTTCGCGCAGTCTGTAGCAGCTTCCGCTTTCTCTGCAAGAACTTCCGCTTTAACGTTTTGGTGTTTCGCGTAGTCTGTAGCAGCTTCCGCTTTCCCTGCAAGAACTTCTGCTTTAACGTTTCGGTGTTTCGCGCAGTCTGTAGCAACTTCCGCTTTCCCTGCAAGAACTTCTGCTCTCTGCCCTCTGCCTCCTGCCTTCTTGATTTAAGCTACATTTATTAATACCTTTTGATTAGATCCAAAGTAAAGGTCGCTCAATTCTTCCAAAAAAACATCGGTCTGCGATTCTGGGTTACGGAAGTAGGCATGAATGGGAAGGAGTTCAGCACGAGGGCTAGCTTCCGGTGAAGACGAAATCTGCTCTAGCAAAGTCAGGTAGTTTTCAGCAGTAGATTCCCAAGTGTAATTCTTTAGCACGCGTTGTTGACCAGCTTGGGCAAAATACTCCCACTCCTGAGCATCACATAGCAACCGCTCCAACCCCCGTGCAATATCAGCAGGATCTTCTGGGTCAACGAGTACGCCATATTCCTCATCTCCCTGCTGCAAGCTCTCGCTAGGGCCACCATTCTTAGTTGCTACCACTGGCAAACCTGCAACTGCTGCTTCTAAAGGAGCAAGCCCAAAAGGTTCGTAAACTGCTGTCAGCGCAAATACTGAGCGGCGTTTAACCAAAAACCGATAAGCTGCTGCCAGCGACTCTTGAGACTGATTTGACAAGCCAAAGGCACTCACCTTGCCCCACAAATCGTTTTCTTTCACCACTTTCCGAATGGGGGCTAATACCTCTTCAGTCATGCCGTCACTAGCTTCCTCTTGCAAAGGATTGTCCAGTCCTCCTGTAATTAGCATCAAGTTAGCTCGTTCCTGAAGTGTTGGACTCATTGCAAAGGCTTGCACTAGCCCCAATATGTTTTTTTTAAGCTCTAATCGACTGGATGCTACAATAACGGGCAAATCTCGACGGTTTTCTGCAATGTCCCGTGCCAATCGCTCTTGAATGAACTCTTGGGTAGCTTCCTCATTTTCGGAACGAGCCTTTGCACCGAAAATTGAGAAATCTGCTCCCGGTGGAATTACTGTAAAGCGATTGTCGTCGTTTACATCCACTGCACCACTATAGACTCGATGAGAATACTGTTCAAAGCGTTCTTGTCGTGTACTAGTGATATTAATGGCCGAGCGATTCATGCTCAGGCGTTCGGCTAAAATGCGATATCTGAAATTAAATTGCTCATCTATTTCCGTGAGATTTTCTGATGTGACTTCTAGTTTGTCCATCTTTTGAGCGCCGAGAGAATGAGCAGTAAAGGTAAAAGGTATACCTGTCTCCTCTTGAATTAGAACGCCACAAAGTCCTCCATCACCGTAGTGAGCAGTCATACCATCGGGTAAGCCACCTTGCTCTTGATAAAATTTCAAGATGTTAGGTACCCAATCAGCGACCAGATGAGGCCATAGCAACTCTTTAGGGAGAAATTCTTTTGGCCCAGCTGGTAAGCGAATAATGCGGACGTTATCGATCCCTGGATAAGTGTCAATCACTTCGGCAAACTCTGGCCACTCTGGGTCAATAATTTGACGGGTGAGAATATCAACTTTATGACCCATTTGAGCTATAGCTATGGCGAGTTGCTTAACGTAGATCAGCTGACCCCCAAAATCTGGGTGTTTCGTTATATGACTATTATTTGAATCAAAATTGCCTTGAGGATTGAGAAATCCAATATGCATAGCCCACTTCCTAATACAGGTTGATTTCTAGTACCCGTGTTTTGCTTTGCTCCACGCTCTTGGAAAGAGCTTGCTTTCCCTGCTCCCTTCCCCTCTGCCTCTTCGGTGAGCTTGTTAAAAACTCCCGAGGTTGAAAAACGCAGGCAGTAAGGCTGTATATAAATGCCATCAACAACTAAGTCAAAGGGTTTTTATTGATTCCCTTTAACTTAAACCCAGCCAGTTCGCGTATTTTCCTAATGTTTAAGTTAATCGCTACTGCGGCTGGCGCATATATACCCGATGACATAAATAGCATGGTAACTTTCAAGAAACAAGGCAGGAGGCGAGTAGCAAGTGGTACGCCGTCGGCTGTGCTGCTCTTAAAAAATACTAATACCATTTCTTTGTGAGGCTGCGCCAAATTCTCTTGGCTTCCTTCCTTCTTTCTTTGTGTCCTTTGCGACGGCAGTCGCTCATGGGGGAGACCCCCAAGACCGCGCTGCCTTCCCTTTGCGGTTCGTTCAAAGAGTGGGCAATCATTGAACCACTATTGCCGCAGAAAAAGCAAACCAGACCACCAAAGTGGACAAAGCGACAAATCTTAGATGGTATCTTCTATCAACTCAAGAATGGGAATCTTCCAATTAGGCGTATAACCAGAAGTAACTTGGCTATACATTTGTAAGACCGATGCAGAAATACGTCCTGAGAGTTTTGCGATCGCCCATAGCGCTCTTGTAAAATCATTTTCAATTGTTGAGAATTCGCAAGAGAAAAAAGTTTATGGCAGATATGTCCGGTCAAGACCCCTCGGAAATCCCAGTGGCAACGGTTGATGAAGAACGAAAAGGCGCAACTTTCAGCGGTACGGTCATCCTTGGTATAGATCCTGAGGGTGGGGCAGTCGTTTTCTTTAGAGACTTTTTAATTGAAGATTATAAAGGCGAACTTACCGCAAATCTTGCAACAGATGGCAATATAAAGAAAAGCATTGATTTAGGCGAACTCGATCATAAAAGCCCCAGTTTTAGGCTGCCAATTCCGCTCTTAACGGATACATTACCCTACAATACAGTCGTGTTGAGCGACAAAAAAAGCAAGAAAAAAATCCTGACGATCAATCTATAAAATTTGTAACTTAGCTCGTAGTTCAGCCAAATTCGATTGCCCTCCTGTATAGATCTCAAATCGGTTCTATAAAGTCGGCTTTGCCAATGGGGGGCATTTAACCAATCATTTTAAGCGGCTGCTTGGAGTCACGCCTAAGGTTGTTCGAGAAAAATAGCTGAAATCTGTAAAAAAAGCAAAAACTTGTAAGACTAGATAAGAATGCGATCGCTACTGTATAAATCAGGATGCACTGCAAGTGTAATGAATAAACCTGCGTCCTAGCAAAGCTATCTTGAAAAGTTGTTCTTGGGGGAGATCCTGACGATCAGACTTTTCGTTTCTAAGGAGAGATGTTTTTATGGCAACAAAATTTACTGGCGGTTGTCTATGCGGCTCTGTCCGCTACGAATGTTTAGCCGAACCCATTACAATGGGGAATTGCCACTGTCGTGATTGTCAACGGGCCACAGGAGCTGCCTATGCATCTGGGCTTCTTGTACCGCAAAGTGCAGTCACCGTCACCGGAGATATTAAATACTATAACGTAATTGGTGATAGCGGAAGCGTTGTTGGTCGAGGCTTTTGCCCAAACTGCGGTTCCCGATTATTTAGCAAGCCCCCCATCCCTGAGCTTATGGGCATTATGGCAGGGAGTCTTGATGACCCAAGCTGGTTTCAACCCGCGATGGATATTTACACAGCCAGTGCCCAGCCGTGGAATTACATGAACCCAAACCTGCCCAAGTTCGCTAAGATGCCACCTATGCAGTAGCAATAGAATGCGTTATACCAATTCGCAATGACGCTCCTACGTCGCTAACGTCTTCTAACTGAAGGGTTTTTCCTTAAAATTCCACTTCTTCTCGTTCTTTTCCTGTAGTTGTAGTCTTATCCACACCTTTTGCTGCCCAACACATTGTATCAACGTACTTAGCAAGTTGTTCAATAGTTGGTGCTTCAAACAAATTGCGTACAGTTACATCTATTTGAAAGGTATCTCGGATTCGGGAAATTAACTGAGTCGCTAGTAGAGAATGACCGCCTAATTCAAAGAAATTATCATGAACGCCTATCTGCTCTTTTCCCAAGACTTTAGCCCAAATTTCTCCAAGCAACTCTTCAACTTGCGATCGTGGTGCTACATAATCATATCTATCGAAAGTTACTATATCTGTTTTAGGTAAAGCACGACGGTCTACTTTGCCATTCGGTGTTAATGGTATTGATTCCATGACCAGATATGCTATTGGCACCATGTATTCTGGTAACTTTTCTTTTAAATACTTACGTAATACAGATGCTAAATCTGATATTTCTACTACATTAACAACAATATAAGCCACCAAATACTTATTATCAGGTATGTCCTCGTCAGCAATTACTACTGCTTCTTTCACTGCTGGATGTTCACTCAAAACCGCTTCAATCTCTGATAATTCAATACGGAAGCCACGAATTTTTACTTGATTGTCAATCCGTCCTAAAAATTCAATATTTCCATCTGGTAAATATCGGGCTAAATCACCCGTTTTATAAAGTCGTGTTTTTGAATTATTACTAAAATGATTTGTGAAGAAGTGTTCAGCAGTTAATTCCGTATGATTGAGATATTCTCGTGCCAAACCATCACCGCCAATATATAATTCTCCAATAATACCAATGGGCAAAGGTTGTAAATGCGAATCTAATATATAAATTTGTGTATTAGCGATCGGGCAACCAATAGGAATAAATGTATCTAATTCTGCTAATTCTTCGATATGATAATAAGATGAAAATGTTGTATTTTCTGTAGGCCCATATACATGAATTAAATGCTTTGGCACACCATGTTGGAAAATTCTTTTAACCCATCTTATATTAACAGCCTCGCCACCAAACAGTAAATATCGCAATGAAGCAAAAGCTTGGGAAACCTCTCTGGCAATCTGTTGAAATAAAGCTGTTGTCAAAAACAAGACACTAATTTCTTTTTGTTGTAGCTGTAATGCGAATTCATGAGACGAAAGCATTACATCTTTACTAATACCCACAAGTTGAGCACCGTTAAGTAACGCTCCCCAAATCTCGAATGTTGCTGCATCAAAAGAAGTGTTTGAGACTTGGGCAATTTTATCTGATGGTGACAATTTTATATAATTTGTATTGCACACTAGCCGATTTACAGCTTTGTGAGTTATGGCTACTCCCTTAGGTTTTCCTGTAGAGCCGGAAGTATAAATAACATAAGCTAAATTATTAGATGTAACGTTACTTTTAACGCTATGGTTATTTTCTTGAGTAATAATCTTCCAGTCTTTATCTATGCAAACAATTAGATTTAAAAAGCATTCAAAAGACTTGAGTAACTTTTCTTGTGTTAGCAATACTGAAACCTGTGCATCTTCCAGCATGAACTTTAGGCGTTCTTCAGGATAACTGGGATCTAAAGGAAGATATGCTCCTCCTGCTTTCAGAATGCCTAATAAGCCAACTATCATTTCTATAGACTGGGAAATGCAAATACCTATTAGCTTTTCTGAACCAACCCCAGTTTTTTGTAAGTATTGTGCTAGCTGATTGCTGCGATTATTCAACTCTTGATAAGTGAGTTGCTCGTTACCAAAGATTACTGCTATAGAATTAGGATGATGCTGTACTTGTTCTTCAAACAACCGATGGATACACTTATCATGAGGAAAATTTGTGTTAGTATTATTCCAATCTACTAATAGCTGATGTAGCTCTGCTTCACTTAATAGTGGTAAATTTGCAATTCGTTGTTTTGGATTGGCAAGAATACTTGACAACAGAGTTTTAAAATGTTCCAGCATCCGACTGATAGTAGCTTTATCAAACAAATCAGTGTTGTAAACTATTACGCCACGGAGTCCTTCAGAGTACTTCCAGTTTGCACCCCATAAGCTCCTAAAATCATCAGAACACTTCCATAAGTGTAGTTCTAAATCAAAGCGCGTTTTTTTTAAATCAATATTCATAAAGCTAGGCATTAATCCAGGTAGCTTTAGTGCTGACATTGGTGCATTCTGTAAACTAAACACTACTTGGAATAACGGATGATGGCTCAAGTTGCGCTCTGGATGCAGTTCTTCAACAAGCTTATCAAATGGTAAATCTTGCTGGCTATAAGCCCCTAATGTTACCTCTCGGACTCTGCCTAAAATTTCTCGAAAACTTGGGTTTCCAGCTAAATTACTGCGTAGTACTAAACTATTGACAAAAAAACCAATTAGACTTTCAATTTCGCTACGATTACGGTTAGCAATTGGCGAACCTACCGCAATATCTTCTTGATGTGTGTAGCGATAGAGCAAAGTTTTAAATGCTGCCAGCAGCATCATAAAAAAGGTTACACCTTCTTGGTGCGAAAGCTTTTCTAATGCATCAGTTAGCTTTTTTGGTAACTCAAAAAATTGTGTTGCTCCTTCATAGCTTTGTATAGCTGGCCTTGGTTTGTCCGTAGGCAAATGCAGCATAGAAATACCATTTAATTGCTGCTGCCAATAAGTTAACTGCGTTTGCAGTACTTCTCCTTGTAACCATTCACGCTGCCAGTGAGCAAAGTCGGCGTATTGAAGAGGCAATTCTAATAGAGGAGAAGGCTGGTTTTGTGCAAAAGCAGTGTACAGTATTCCCAGCTCCCGAATCAGCACCCCAATAGACCAATCATCGCAGATAATGTGGTGCATATTCAGTAATAGAATATGTTCCGTCTTGGAAAGCACAAGCAACTTCACTCGCAGCAATGGCCCGGAGGATAAATCAAAGGGATGTTCTATCTCTGCGTTAATAATGCTGTTTACTTCAACTTCTCTTTCATCATCTGGCAGTAGCTGGAGGTCTAATACAGAAATAGGTATTGTTAAGCTGGGCGCAATTGCCTGTAGAGGTTGCCCATCCAACACTATAAATGTAGTGCGTAAGCTTTCATGGCGATGTACAATTTCGTTAAAAGTCTGCTCTAGTGCCGTTAAGTTAAGTGAACCTGTTAAGCGAATTACTGTCGGCACATTATAAATAGTATTGTTAGGGATCAACTGGTCAAGGAACCATAACCGTTGTTGGGCAAAAGATACTGGAAAGACAAAGACCTCTTCAGAAAACATATTGATCCTTATTTTAAAGTTTGTGCTTTCTCAATACAGCCTCTTAACTGTGCGGCGAGAACTTGAATATGGGGTTTTCTTAGCATGGTTAGGTGATTGCCAGGAATATGATGAATTTCTGTTCTTCCCACAGCTAACTGATCCCAACCCATACTCGCCTCCTCTTCGGCAATGTTTAACTGAACTTTTGTTCTAAAAAGATTAATTCGCTTAGGGTAGACTTGCGGAACGTAGTTGAGAACTGCTTGGTTATTGGCGTAAAAAACACGAAGCATAGGAAAAATAGCTGACTCACTTAAAAGCCTTTGCTTAGATTCGTTAGATATAAAATTGGCTGTGGCATCCTCCTTTTGGATGAAGTACGAGAACAGATTTGTTTTGAGCGTTAGCGTTAGCGACTCCCAAAAGGAGTATCGCATCAACTCCTTAAAATTATAAAATCGAGAAGTTAGTCTATTAATTCGGTTTTTACTAGGAGCAGTAATTAGACGTAAATAATCAATGAAAAATGGCCACATATATGGCACTACTGTAGTAAAAAGAAACTTCAAAGTATTACTCAAAGAAGGTATATTGCTCTTAATTGGTGCTACAGTGTCAAGCACAGCAAGTAAAGCTACTTCTTCCCCAGAATTTTCAAGTTGTTGAGCCATTTCAAAAGCAACCCAACCTCCAAAAGACCAACCTCCTATAAAATAAGGCCCTTTCGGTTGTACTGAACGCAATGCTTCAATGTAGTGGGTAGCCATATCCTCAATGCACGTTAGTGGAGTTTTTCCATCAATTCCAATAGGTTGTAGCCCATAAAGTGGTTGATTTTCACCCAATTGATGAGCTAATTCATAATAAGGAAAGACAACACCAAATATTGGATGAACGCAAAAGAAAGGCGGATTTGAGCCATTCGGTTGAATCGTAACTAAAGGAGACCACCTCAGAGAATCTGTCTTAGAACATAGAGCAATTCCTAAACTTTCAATTGTTTGATTTAAAAACAGGCTAGATAAAGGTAAATCACGCTCAAACTGTTTATTTATTTGGTCTAATAAACGTATAGCCAGTAGCGAATTTCCTCCCAAATCAAAAAAGTTGTCATGAATACCTACATTCTCAACATTAAGGACTTCAGCCCATATTCTTGCCAAAGTTGACTCAGTTGGAGTCCGAGGAGCAATAAAGGCTTTCTCGATTGAGCGGCTTTGAGTATCAATTGCTTTTAGTGCATAGTGATCCACTTTGCCATTAGCCGTTAACGGCAGAGAATCCAGAATTATAAAAGCTTTTGGTATCATGTATTCTGGTAACTTTTCTTTTAGAAATTCACGTACTTCAATAGTTGTTTGCTCCTGCGGTGACTTAGAAATAATGTAAGCTACTAAATGCTTGTTATCATATAAATTACCTTGAGTAATTACAATTGCTTTTTCTACATTATTATGTTGTCTTATAACTGTTTCAATTTCTGATAACTCAATGCGAAAGCCACGAATTTTTACTTGGTTATCGATGCGCCCTAAAAATTCGATATTACCGTCTGTTCGATATCTGGCTAAATCACCCGTCTTATAAATCCTTGCTCCTTTTTTCTTATTAAAAGGATTGCGAATAAATTTTTGAGCAGCTAATTCAGGACAATTAAGGTAGCCTCGTGCTAGCCCATCACCACCGATGTATAATTCACCCAAAATTCCAATTGGTACAGGCTGTAAATGCTTATCTAATATATAAATTTCAGTGTTAGCAATTGGGCGACCAATAGGCGGTTTTTCACTCACAGATTTAATTTCGGCAACAGTTGACCAAACGGTTGCTTCAGTAGGCCCGTAAGCGTTAAAAAACCTACGGCTAGGATTCCACCAACGTTTTATTATATCCTCAGAACATGATTCACCTGCACTAATAATAGTTTGCAATGCAGGTAATGATTCTGTAGGTAGAACTGCCAAAACCGCAGGCAGAAGGGTAACGTGAGTGATAGCTTTTTCGCGTAATAGTTGGAGTAAAGCTTTTCCAGATAGAAGACATTCTTTATTTATTAAATAAAGGGTTGCTCCTATTGCCAATGCCATGACAGTCTCAAAAATTGAGGCATCGAAACTCAATGATGCAAATTGCAGAATGCGGTTACTCGGTTGCAAGTTAAAAACCTCAATCTGATATGCTGCTAAATTAGATAGTCCTCGGTGTTCGATTAAAACGCCTTTTGGCTGCCCTGTTGAGCCAGAGGTATAGATGACATAAGCTAAGTTTTCAAGTGTTACGCAACTGTTTGGATTGTTTTGACTATGCTGTGTAATAGTTGCCCAATCTTTATCTATACTAATAATTTGGTTCGAGAATGCTGTAAAATTTGGAAGTAATTTTTCTTGTGTTAACAATAATGAAACTTGTGCATCTTGCAACATAAAGTTAAGACGCTCTTGAGGATAGCTAGGGTCTAAAGGAAGGTATGCACCGCCAGCTTTGAAAATGCCTAAAATGGCGATTATCATTTCTGCGGAACGCTCCACACAAATGCCAACTAAAGATTCAGTTTGTACACCTATTTCTTTGAGATAATGTGCCAGTTGGTTACTGCGTATATTTAACTCTTTGTAGCTGAGTTTTTGATTACCAAATACTAGTGCGATCGCATCAGGACTTTTTTCAACTTGTGCTTCAAATAACTGATGAAAACACTTACTATTTGAGTAAGATTTTTTAGTGTCATTCCAATCAATTAATAACTGCTGCCGTTCTCCTTCGGTAAGCAAAGCTAAATTTGAAATACGCTGTTTTGGATTGGCAACAATACTTTCTAACAGTACTTGGAAATGCCCTAGCATTCGCGTAATGGTGCTTTGATCAAATAAATCGGTACTATACACGATTTCTCCTTTCAGAGTTTCCAAGTCTCGCCACAGATGAAACTCTAAATCAAGCTTTGCGATCTTGCTGTCGAAGTCGAATAACGAAAGCTTTAATCCAGGTAGCTCTAGTGCTTCAATGGGAGTATTTTGTAGACTAAATACTACTTGAAATAAAGGATGGCGACTCAAATCTCGCTCTGGGTGAAGTTCTTCCACCAGCTTTTCAAAGGGCAAATCCTGATGGGTGTATGCTCCTAAAGTTACCTCTCTTACTCGATTTAATAATTCTTGAAACGTTGGGTTCCCTGATAAATCGCTACGTAACACCAAACTATTGACAAAAAACCCAATTAACCCCTCTAGTTCGCTACGATTACGATTAGCGATCGCTGAACCTACTACAATATCCTCTTGCTGCGTGTAGCGATAGAGCAAAGTTTGAAACGCTGCAAGCATTGTCATAAACAAGGTTACATCTTCTTGATAGCTAAGTGTCTCTAGCGCTTGAGTTAAGGAATGTGGTAGTTCTAAAAATTGTTTTGCACCCCTGTAAGTTGAAACTGCTGGTCTTACTCGGTCGGTGGGGAGATTCAGCACCGGAATCCCGTCTAATTGCTTTTGCCAATAAGCTAACTGCGTTTGTAAAAGCGAACAGCCGTTTTCCCCCACTGCTTGCAGCCATTCCCGTTGCCATTGGGCGAAATCTGCATACTGAATGGGCAATTCTGGCAGAAACGTAGACATCAGACATTGATTATCTTCTACAAAAGCTTTGTATAATACCCCCAGTTCTCTAATTAGCACACCAATTGACCAGCCATCGGCAACAATGTGATGTAGATTTAGCAGCAGCACATATTCTGCTTCATCTACTTGTAGCAGCTTCACTCGCAGCAATGGCCCGGCGGTGAGATTGAAAGAATGTTGAGCCTCTGCGGTTGCGATTCGCCGTACTTGTGTCTCACGTTCTTGAGCGAAATTGCGTATATCTATTAGGGGAAGAGGTATGGTTAAGCTGGGTGCGATTACCTGCACTGGTTGCTGTACCATCACAAACGTAGTGCGTAAGGTTTCGTGGCGACGGACAATTTCGTTGAATGTCTGCTTTAAGGCGGTAAAGTTAAGGGAACCTTTCAGGCAAAGTGCTGTTGACACATTGTAAAATGGATTGCCCGATGCTAATTGGTCAAGAAACCACAATCGCTGCTGGGCGAAAGAAGTGGGAAAGACAAAAACCTCTGCCTCATCAGAAAAATTCAGTTCTTCATCAGCCATTAGGCTACTGAAAATATACTGGCTCATAACAATATCTTTGTTAAAAAAAGAGTACGAAGACAGAGGGCTGATCTAGTAAAATTATTTCTTCTATAACTATAATGCTTCGCTTAAAGCAACCCATGTTTGACATTTTATCACTGTAGATCATGCTTGCTACTATATATAAATGCTACAACAATAAGCAAATAAAAAAATTGGTCTCATAGTTTCACAAAAGATGTTTTAAGTAAATATACACGTTGGTATAAATAAATTTATTCACTTTGGTAGATATAGATATTTGTTGTTTTTTGTAAATTAATGAAGCTAAAAAAATTTGCAAATAAGCTTTTTAATAAATTTATGAGTTTAGTAGTAACAAAAGACGATCCCAATATTTTCAGTTAAAGATATCAAATTTCTATTATTGCCTCAAACTGAAATAAGTTATTTTTATCCACTTTTAAAAAGTTTTAAGAAAAAAATAGTAATATTTAGTTAATTCAAATTTATTCGTCTGAACCTTTCAATTAACTTATAAAAATTACTATTAAACACATCTTCAAATTGCTTACTAACACTAAAATTAGCTTTTGGTATTTCACTTATGTATATAGCTGTATGGCCTGGAAATGTATATCCCTTGGGTGCTACTTGGGATGGCAAAGGCACAAACTTTGCTTTATTTTCCGAAAATGCAACAGGTGTAGAACTTTGTTTATTTGATACTGATAATGAGGAGATTCGCTTGCCTTTAACAGAAAAAAATAATTTTGTTTGGCACGCTTATCTACCAGGAGTAGGGCCTGGACAACGCTATGGATTTAGAGTACATGGCCCTTGGGCCCCAGAACTTGGTCATCGATTTAACCCTAATAAACTACTAATTGATCCCTATGCTAAGGCAATTGATGGGGAAATTATCGATAATCCAGCTAATTTTGGCTACTCTTTAGACGCACCAGAACAAGACCTATCTTTTTCTGATTTAGATAATGCCGAAATTGTGCCGAAGTCTATTGTTGTCGATCAGTCTTTTGATTGGGGAGATGACAAACTACTTTCTATACCGTGGCACGAAACAATTATTTATGAAACTCACGTTAAAGGTTTTACTAAGCTACACCCAGAAATTCCAGAAGAATTACGTGGTACTTATGCAGGGCTAGCACATCCAGCCGCAATTCAGTATCTTCAACAACTAGGAATCACATCTGTGGAATTGATGCCTGTGCATCACTTTTTATCTTCTCCAGGATTTCTAGTGGATAAAGGACTTAAAAACTATTGGGGTTACGATTCCATTAATTATTTGACACCCTACTCCGGTTACAGTGCTAGTGGTTCACTCGGACAGCAAGTCACCGAGTTTAAGCAGATGGTCAAGAACTTACACGCTGCTGGCATTGAAGTAATTTTAGATGTAGTTTATAACCACACTGGCGAAGGCAATCATTTAGGGCCAACATTGTCACTGCGAGGTATCGATAATGCTGTGTACTATCGCTTGGTCAAAGATAATTCTCGTTACAACATGGACTTCACAGGCTGCGGCAACTCTCTGAATGTGCGTCATGCCCAAGTTCTGAAGTTAATCATGGATAGCCTGCGCTATTGGGTAACAGAAATGCATGTTGATGGCTTTCGCTTTGACTTAGCTTCGGCATTAGCGCGAGAACTATATGAAGTAGATAATCTTGCAGCTTTTTTTGATATTATTCATCAAGATCCAGTTCTGGCAGATGTGAAGCTGATTGCTGAACCTTGGGATTTGGGAGAAGGCGGTTATCAAGTTGGCAATTTCCCTTTACGTTGGTCTGAATGGAATGGCAGATATCGTGATACTGTCCGGGATTTCTGGCGTGGTGAAGATGATAGCCTGGGGCAATTTGCTTACTGTTTTACTGGCAGTCCTGACCTTTACCAAGCAAACGGGCGTAATCCCAGTGCCAGTATTAATTTCGTCACTGCTCATGATGGCTTTACGCTCAATGATTTGGTCAGCTACAACGAAAAGCATAATCAGGCCAACGGCGAAGATAGCCGGGATGGGGAAAGCCATAACCGCTCTTGGAATTGCGGCGTAGAAGGAGAAACCGATAACCCAGACGTAATCCGCTTACGGGAACGTCAGCGACGCAACTTTTTAGCAACTCTAATGCTGTCTCAAGGTGTACCCATGCTACTAGCAGGAGATGAAATTGGTTGCACTCAGAAGGGTAATAATAATGCTTACTGCCAAGATAATGAAATTTCTTGGCATGATTGGAGTTTACAAAAGTCTAATTCTGAACTACTATATTTTAGCCGCGAACTGATTGATTTTCGTCATAAGCATCCAGTATTTAGACGGCGTAAGTGGTTTCAAGGTCGTCCTATTCACGGTTTTGGTATTAATGATATCGGTTGGTTTAATGCCGATGGTAGCGAAATGACTGAAAAGCAGTGGTTAGTTAGTTATGCCAAAGCTATGGAAATTTTCTTGAATGGCGAGGGCATTCTTACTCCTGGCTCCCGTGGTGAACGGATTATTGATGAAAGCTTTTTGCTATTTTTTAATGCTCACTACGAAACGCTTGAGTTTGCTTTACCCAATGTTTTCCAAGATAGGGAATGGGAAATAGTTATTGACACTAACGAGCCTCGCTTCCTTAGCCCAGGAAAATTGGTTATGGGTGAGCAAACTGTGCCAGTTACAGACCGTTCTATCATGGTGTTACGTCGTCTTGCTTAGTAGCAGAAAAATATCAAGTGTTATAACGGTTCTTCGTTCTAGACAGAAACCGCCCAGAACTGAAGTTTTGCGGCTCATAGCTAAAGTCCGTTTTAACGGACTATAACCTTTTCTCAGTCGTCTTTAGACAACCTTCGCTATTAGACTCAGAATTCATTCTAAGGCGGACTAAATGAGAATGACATAGCCCTGGATTTAGGACTGCTATATCAGTATGTCTAGGAATGGTGGGTTTCGTGCAATATAGCGCCCTACTTTAGCCTTGCCATGCTGGTGCTGGAGTCTGAGCCGACTATGAAGCGATCGCACAATTAACTTCACTCAGTTTTTTATTTGACCTCTATATTCAAGCATCTATTACGTAGCTATCTCACAGATGGATCATGTCAAAGTGCGGTGCTGCGAGGTATGCCCAACAGCTACTGAGCCAGATTTCCTCTCTACGAGACGCTCAAAGCGAAAGCTTGAAAAAGGTCTGCATCGCAGTCCAATACCAATATGGTTTCGTGTTATGCGATCGCTCCCCTCAACCATTCCACCTCTCAAACCCACTGAGTATCAAACGCATCTTTCCCAGTTCCATAAATCAAGTTACCGTATTCCTGCCATTTGGCTATTTCTTGGGCTTCAATTTGGGGCGCGTACAGAACAGCAAGATTTTCTTCCAATTGCTGCCTAGTTTTGGGAGCGGTGAGCGCCAGACGCACCCCTGGATGATTTAGCGCATAGCAATAACAATCTACTGCGGTAGGTAACTTTCCGTGCCAGTTGTGATCACCTTTGAGCAACGTTCCCCAGCGCGTACAAGTGAATGCCACCACAGGAATACCAGCTTTTTGAGCAGCAGGTAAAACATCTTCTTCAGCCTGACGATGTGCCATATTGTAGCGGTGCATCAACACATCACACTGATGACGTTCTATCATTTCTAAAGCTATGGCTCGGTTGTGTGTGGTAACTCCCACGTAGCGCACAAGTCCTTTATCTTTCCACGAATAAAGTTCATCAAGCAACACCTGAACCTGGGTCATGTCGTCAGCAGGCGAAACATATTCAATAAAAAATACATCTACCTGCTCGACATCTAGGCGATGGCGCACAGAGTCCAAATAATTGCGTAAAGATTGTATATTTCGATTTTCACTCCCCGTTGCCACCAAGACTTGCTCACGGTTTGTTAGCAAGAGAGATTTTAAGCCACTCAAAAAGTTTTCAGATTCTAAATTGTAAAAGAAAAAGTAATTGATTCCCGCCTCAAATGCCAACAAAACAGTTGCAGCGTCTATCGATTGCCCTGCCAAACCAAGAATGCTTGCTGGTTGTCCTTGTAGCGTTGATAATTCCACGGTCAACTATCCGACTTCTTACTTTCAGTGTATTACACCAGTAAAATGTTAGTGAAGACATCATCAGTGATAAACTTTTAATTTCAAAATTCTTCCACTTCACTAGCGCCACACTCATCCGCTCAAAGAAAAGGATATATAATAGGTGGCTATATAAATAAAAAGTGGGCGGGTAGGTAACACCTCCTACTTGATTTTTTGCTTTAGTCCACGTTTTAGGGTTAAAAGTGCCTCTAGAGTGCCTATAGCTAATAAACTTGCTGTAGAAGTTGGCTCCGGTATTGAAGCTACTGACAGAACAATATTGTCAATAGCAAGATTATCATCGAAATTTTTTCTTATTACTCCTGAAAAAGTCACAGATTGCAAATTATTAAATATTTCCGGCAGCAAAAATGTTTGAAATTTGTTTTCTAAATTAAAAAACGTAGATACTTGTGAGTTATCGTTTTTTAATCCTCTAATGACTATTTGTGGAGATGTAATATCATTATTACTACCGAAACCTACTATTTTTGATGCATCAATGCTAGGTATTGAAAACAAAGCATTATCAGCATTTCTTATAGAAATAGTTCTACCACTTCCTCCTGCTGCTAAGTAAGGTGAATCTCCAGGAACACAATCACAGTTTTTTGGCTCAAAAACTAGGTCTACAACACCAAAAGCACCTTGAGCATCAAATATAAAGTTGTCAACTTTTAAAGTTTTAAAGCTGGCATTTCTCCCAGGATTAGGATTAACAACATCGTTAAATGTAATTGTTTCTCCATAAGCAAATTTGCTGTTAGTCAAAATGAAAAAAAGTGTTGAGGTTCCTAAACCTACAAGAAATTTTCTAATTGTTGCCATTTTTCTAAGACCCTCTTCACTAAAAAAACTTACTGAATTTATTATTTATGAATATGATACTCAAAAGCAATGCAGCTATAACACTTAAACTCAGAATCACTGCTAACTTGTATAAAAATGCATACATACTGTAGACGATGATGAACGACTGCGATCGCTAGCTAAAATCAAAAGCACTGCACAGCCTTAACTGAACTGTATTGTTTTATTTTTCTGAATAAAATCAGCAAAATATATCCTTGTGGAGTTGCAACTAATAACTCAAGTTGCTAATTAACCCAAGTTGCGGGTTATTGACTGATGTGTGCTTGTTCCTATTCAATTCATGCGATCGCGCACTGAAGCACTCCGAAATCACCTGTGGTGCTTGATCGCCGATGCGGGTTTTTAAACGAAGTAAAGGTACACCTTGGGGATTTCTTATGTAGGCGATCGCTTTTGCAGCAACTCTTGCTTCTAGTTTGGGGTCGGCTAGTAGATCGGCTAATTCGTTCATTACAATTAGTGATGAAAGCCATTAATGCAATCCTATAATTTCTGCGCCTTCGCGCCGGATTTCCCACCAACACCGCACCCCATCACTCCAATTGCCTACATCAGTAAGACTTTCGGCAGCTTTGGGAAATCGATTGGCTACGCTTTGCTTTAAGAGCGATGTCTACGACGGGCTGCGCCTACGCTACTTCCACCATCTCCAGATTTGCTTTCTCAGCCCCCATCATATCGTGTTCGGTGAAAGACTTATTATTAAAACCGCAGGGGAGCAGGGGGAAAGAAGTTTTCCTAGTTTTGCATAAATGCGGGAATTATAACTAATTAGGCGGACATGATATCACTAGCAACCATATTCTGTAACCCGCCAAGGAAGAGGCTCAAAGTCGCGGATGTCGTCTTTGATACGTTGGCTGATGCTGATTTCTATAACTTTGTAATGCTAACTCCAAGATTATTCGATTTTTGCGTAAAACACGAAACTTGAGGTGAATAGTATTATATAACGGTATCTATTATGGATAAACTGGGAACAACGTTAATTGTCTCCCATATATTTTACTTCTATCAAAAACTGCTCTAGCTTTCGTCTAGGGCAGTTTTATATCGCACGGTAGAAGCCAGATTTACAACTGCATCCATAGCGATCGCCAGCGAAGGTAGTTTTACACCCCATCCATTAGTTCCTTATATTTACTGTAATAGAGAAATAGTTATTTTTTTAGATAAAATCAATAATCTAGAAATTAGAGGAAGATTATTTGATGGTGTACTGTCAGTGGATAATGTACTTTGCCCAGCCCATCATATTGCAGACGCATTTATGTCCTCAATCTTCAAGAGGCGAAAATTAAGTTAACTCAAATTGGTATAGTCATATTATTGAGGCGCAATGTAATAAACCTTTATTGGTTTATCGTAATTTCACGCTAATTTTTTACATGGAGGTACGGCTCATGACTCCTCTGCACCGTTCATCTGCTGATAACTGGCTACCGTTACCTGTTGCTGCATGGCAAGATACTTATGAAACATTGCATCTATGGACTCAGATTGTTGGCAAAATTCGGTTAGCATTAACTCCTAAAATCAATCATTGGTGGCACTCAACTTTGTATGTCACACCCCGTGGACTCACAACCTCAACAATTCCCTATGGCAACCGCAATTTTCAAATTACCTTTAATTTTCTGCTTCATCAACTTCTAATTGAAACAAGCGATGGCACAACAAAAATCATCGAATTGGCTCCCCAATCTGTTGCTAACTTCTATCAAGCTGTAATCAATGCTTTAAAAGAAATCTCCATCGACGTGCGGATTTGGACAATGCCCCAGGAAGTTGCTGCTCCCATTCCCTTTGAACAAGATGATAAACATACCGCCTATGACAGGGAATATGCTCAACGGTTTTGGCAAATTTTAGTTCAAACCGAGCGCATCTTGAGCCGATTTCGCTCTGGTTATGCTGGAAAATGTAGCCCAGTACATTTTTTCTGGGGCAGTTTTGACCTAGCAGTGACTCGGTTTTCTGGGCGACGCGCTCCACAACATCCGGGCGGTGTACCGAATATGGCTGATTGGGTGACGCGAGAAGCTTACTCGCATGAAGTCAGTAGTTGTGGTTTTTGGTTTGGAGGTGGCGGACAAGAAGCTTTATTCTATGCCTATGCTTACCCAGAACCTGAAGGATTTAAAGATTACCCCATTCAGCCACAAGACGCGAGTTATAGCTCAGACATGAGAGAATTTATTCTGCCCTATGAAGCAGTGCGCCAAGCTAACGACCCAGATGCAATGGTACTTACGTTTTTACAAACTACATACGAAGCAGCAGCCAATTTAGCACAATGGGATCGTGCTGCATTAGACTACGCTCCAGCGCTAAAAAGCTAATTTAAAACAATCTTTATAATTTTCACCATAACTGGTACTCCAGTTTGGTGATGAGAAGAATGAAGGGTTAGGTGATAATATTAAGCACAACGCCATGTTTCTCGTAGAAAAAATGCAATTTTTATAACTGCTTTGCATTAGATTGACAACATTTTATAAGGGGTTGTTTAGCTAAATTCTCTAAATCCACAGATTTAAGCAAATTCATCCACTCCACCGCTAGAGTTGGATCTTCAGGTTTGCTAAGACGTAATTCAGCCAAAGTAGTCAAGGCATCGTACCAAATACCATTCTCGGCATAAAGATTTACCCGTTGCTGAGGAGTTACTTGCTTCAAGTTATCTACTAATTGAGGATTTGGATTGACCCGTTGCACCCATCCTTCCACATACTCTCGTTCTGGAGGTTGTTGGGGATTGCAAATGACTTTTATCTTGAAAAACCAGTGATACATCTTGTTTACTTGCAATGGGGGAGTATTTGCGCTTAAAGGAATGCTAATAATTCCTGGTACTTCTGGTATTGTTACTACTGTTCGGTAAAGAGTTTGACTTTGTTTACTTGACTCATCTTTGACAACAAACTCAATCGAATCAATTAGAGATTTTTGATAAGGGACAAAAAACCAAAACTTTGGATATTCCTCATTCGTCAAGCCCCAAACTTTAGTAACAGCAACAGTTTCTGTTTGCCCTTGATTTAATGTCTTTTTATATACAGGTACAAGTGCAATCACAGACTGATTCCCAACACCACAACCACGACTTGCAGCCCCTCCGCGATCGCCTGCCGCACCCCTGTCTGGAGGAGGCGGAGGAGGCGAAAATTTCTTAGGAGTAGCCGCCGCAACTGGTGTCATCCAAATCATTGAAGAATAGCCGATAATTCCTAAGCAAGTCATTCCCAGTGCCGCGATGAATTGTACTTTTTGCCAATAACTTTTCATAAAAACTCCTGACTTCTGCCTGCCAAACGGCGATTTTCATGCTTTAAATTGGCGTTATTATTAATTTTTAAATTTTATGTTTAAGTAAGTTATAGCTATTAAACTATTAACTACTAAAGCCAACATAGCAGGAATTAGTGGAACCCAACAACTATATACAATTAAAAATATAAAACAGCTAGCGTATAAGCTGATAATAGCTATCCCTCCTGCCAAGCTTAAGTAAATGAATCGGTGCAGATAGGCAGTAAACAAACCGCCTAAAAAAGACCAACCCCAAACCCAAATTACCTCACCCCAAAGTGGCCAAGTCCACAACAGAGGTTGTCCGTCTAAAGCAGCCTTGAGCAATTGACTGACCATCTGGGCTTGTAAAAATACTCCTGGTATTGCCTGTAATTTTCCTTGAGGGGTGATGTAGGGAGTTAACCAGTAATCACCAAAAGTGTCTGCTGTTGTGCCAATAATTACTATTTTGTCTTTGACTGCATTAGCATTTAGCTTATCCTTTAGCACTTGTTGTAAGGTCATACTTGGTGCGTTGGCGTAGCCTCTCGTAGAGAAACCTGCCGAAGGTATCGCTTCTGGTGAACCAGAAGAACGATAATTTAATAAGATTTGGTGTCCAAAAGCGTCAACCCCTTGATAACCCCCGGTATGAGCTTCTATTGGTTTAAATGTCACCTTCCCTAATTGCCAAGTGCCATCAGGGCTAAATTGCAACCGAATTCCTTTCGTATACAGGTAACGCAGCGCAAGTTGAACACTCAAGGCATAGGGCGCAGTACAAGGAGATGAGGGCGGGGGAGTTAACGCTAACAAATGGCGACGCACGACATTATCTGAATCTACGGCAATATCGCTAAAACCAAGATTCTGTGAAGAAAGTTCTGGGGGTGGTTTTACACCTGGTTTTCCGGCTTGAGAATCACTGATCTGACATACTCCCACAAAGCGATCGCTTTTTCGCATTCTTGCTGCCAATGCTGGATAATCCTTATCCACTGGATAATCTCGGTATATATCCAAACCAATAACTTGTGGTTGATATGCCTCTAATTTTTCTAAGAGTTTGGCAAGTGATTTGTCTGACAACGAACCTTGAGGTTTTTCCGGTTTTTGCGCCTGGACATCTTCTTCAGTCACAGTGACAATCAGTAGGCGTGAGTCTGGTTTTTCAGGAGGGCGCAAGCGTACTAGTTGGTCAAATGCACTTAACTCTAATGTTTGCAGCACACCCAAATACCTTACCCCGATTAATATTCCAGTTACTACCATGCTCGTCAGTAAGATTAATGAGAAGCCAAGCCGATTTGTGGTTCTTCTAACAGGCGTGGTTTGAGACAAAGATGCAGGAAGATTGGGTGTATTTCTAAACAATTCCCCCCAATTCAACGGCATCTCAGCCGGATTTTGAAAGATGATAGGCAACCATGTAGCACAGGGAAATTGGTTTTCTAGTCCCTGTAACCTTTCTCGTGCTTCCCTGACGGCTAAATATAATGAGTCTCCCCGCGCAAAGGCTTCTAAAAAATACTTTAAAAACTGTTGCGCTACGCGATCGGGTACAGGCTCTCGCATCACGATAATTTGGGGAATATGTAAATCTGCAAACTCCCATGCCAACCCCAAGCCATCACAAGAATTGAAAATCGCTAGTTTTAGACCTCGTTCTACTGCCTTTTTCAAGGCATACCTTAACTGGCTAATTGTTAAACTTTCAGTTTGATTAATATAGATTTTTCCTGTTTGATTCGTTTCCTGAGTAGAACTATGTCCGGCGAAAAATAGAATCTGCCAATTCTGCTCCCATAGCTGATCGGTAAGATCAAGGCATTGTGGTTCAACTAAAAAAGTGATATCTGTATTGGGTAATAAATTAAGTAGCGCCTGGTCTGCTTTGGTATCAATACCTTTACTGTTACCCAAAATTGCTAAGATTTTTACTTTGTCGGATTTAGTTGCTATGCGGTTAAGGTTGACTTGTTCGTAGGTAGGAGCGCTCAAGGCGATTTCCGCTCGGGGATAGCGTTCTAGCAAATCCCAAAGATGCCAGGGAAATTTCTGTAATCGCAAGTCTTTGGTTTGTAAAAGCATCCGAATATTATCCGCAAGCATGAGTTTTTCTAACAATTTCTCGCGGATGGAACGAAAGGAATCGGAAGCAAGCCAAGTATTGAAACTGACTTTAAATTCCTCACTCACTTGCTGGCAGTATTCTATGCTGGAGGCTGGGTTAGGTTCTTTATGTAAACCAATCGGACGAGATGGCAACTTTAAATTACGATAAATAGATTGCCAACGGTGATAATCGCGGAGAATTTCCGGGTTGGGGGGAAGCTCACCTGTGATTTCCACAGTCGGGCGGACATTTTCATCGCCAATCTGTAAAGTCACGGTAAACCCTTGTTCAAAGTTTCCCTCCCCTAACTTTAAGATGATTAACTTGTCCACAGCTAGTTCTTCCTAGATGTTGAGTACACCCGTAGGGGCATGGCAGTGCTTATTGGTGTCAACTTAAGATCAAACCCTTGTAACACATACGTTTTACCCCACCCTAACCCTCCCCTTGTAAAGGGGAGGGAACTCGATTTCCGGTTTCTCCCCTTTGCAAGGTTAGTTAGTGAGCGACAA